>JARRNI010000350.1:0-5399 GCA_037385125.1 Pseudolabrys sp. | reverse complement strand
CGAGCGCGGCGGTCACCTGCGCCACGGCGGAGGCGCCGAGCAGGAGGAGGGCGACAGCGGCGGCGATGACGGTGCGGATCATGGCATTTTGCCTCAGCGCATCAGGTTGGAGGTTGATTGCAGCATCTGGTCGGCTGCGGTGATCACCTTGGAATTCATCTCGTAGGCGCGCTGCGCGGCGATCAGATTGGTGATCTCGGTCACCGAATCGACGTTGGATTGCTCCAGGCTGCCCTGCAGCAGGTCGCCGGCGCCGTCGGTGTTGGGGAAACCGTCCTCCGGCGCGCCGGAAGCCGGCGTCTCGGTGTAGAGGTTGTCGCCGATCGGCAAGAGGCCCGCCTGGTTGATGAAGCGCGTCAGCGTGATCTGGCCGAGGATCTGCGGCGTGGTCGAGCCCTGCGGGATCACCGACACCTGGCCCTGCGCGTTGATGGTGAGCCCGGTGGAGTTCGACGGGATGGTGATGCTCGGCATGACCGGATTGCCTTGCGCCGTCACGATGCGCCCCTGCGCGTCCATCTGGAACGAGCCGTCGCGCGTGTAGGCGTAGCTGCCGTCCGGCATCTGGATCTTGAAGAAGCCGTCGCCGCGGATCGCCACGTCGAGCGTGCCGCCGGTCTGCGACAGCGTGCCTTGCGTCATCAGGCGCGGCGTTCCGACCGCCTTGACGCCGGAGCCGAGGTCGATGCCGACGGGAAGGATATTGCCCTGCGAGGAGGTCTGCGTGCCGATGCGGCTGACGTGGTCGTAGAGCAGGTCCTGGAATTCGGCCCGCTGCCGCTTGTAGCCGGTGGTGGTCATGTTGGCGAGATTGTTGGAGATGACCTGAACGTTCAGCTCCATCGCCATCATGCCGGTGGCGGCTGTATTAAGCGCGCGCATGATTCAACTCCTTCGTCAGTTCGGAACTTCGGCCAGCTTGTCGATCGCCGTCTGGCCGAGATCGGCCTGCTGCCGCAGCATGTTCGCAATGTTGGTGTAGGTGCGGGTTATCTCGATCATGCGCGACATCTCCACCACGCCGCGCACATTGGATTTCTCGATCGCGCCCTGGATCAGGCCGGCCTCCGGCGGCGCCGGCTGCGGCTGGACGCCGGCGTCCGGCTTGAAGGTGCTGCCGCCGTCCTTCTTGAGCTGCTGGAGATTGGCAAAGGTGACAAGCTGCAGCTTGCCGCGCGCCGAATCCGTGTTCGACGTGCCCTCGCGCACGCTGATGGTGCCGTCGCGGCTGATGGAGACCTGGTGGTCGTTCGGCTGAAAGGTGATCGGCCCGGAATCGCTGAGCACCGGATAGCCCTCGCTGGTGACGAGCTGGCCGGTGGCGTCGAGCTGCAAGGCGCCGTTGCGGGTGTAGCGCACGCCGCGCGGCGTCTGCACCGCCAGGAAGGCGTTGCCGTCGATGGCGACGTCGAGCGGGTTGCCGGTATGCGCGACCGGGCCCTGGCCCATATTGTGCCAAACGCCGCGGTCGACCACGAAGCTGACGCGGGCGCCGGTGTCGCCCGCGCGCGCGGGCGAATTGAGATACTCCTCGAACAGGGAGCCGTCGGCCTTGTAGCCGGTGGTGTCCATGTTCGCGATATTGTTGGCGACCACGTCGAGCTCGCGGGCGAGCGCGACCTGGCGCGACAGTCCGACGAGAATGGCGTTCTGCATCGGTCTCTCCCCTGAATGTCCCGCAAGACGGCCCTCCCGAGGCCGCGCTTGCCGGCTGCTGCCGTGGCCGGCTCTCCCAAGCCGGGCGGCTGGCAAGCGCATTGCAGCCGCCGTGCCAAACAGGAAATTTTAATAAAATCAGTCCCTTACCATAAGACCGCCGCTCAGCAGCCGGGGCAAAAACAGCCGTTACCCGGCAAAAGGTGCCGCCCCCCGCCGGCCCGGCAATGATCTGTTAACCATACCGACCTACCTTTTCCGACAAGGGGCAGCGTGGCCCTTCGCACCGCCGGCATTTTCGCTTCGACGTGCCACGCGCGGGGCCACTCAGCAGGTTGGAATTGGGAAAGTCATGGCAGCCAAGGCAAAAAAGGCGGACGCGGAAGCCGACGACAAGCCGGAAGAAGATGCCGAGCAGCAGGACGCGAAAGCAAAGAAGAAGCTGCCGATCAAGATGATCATCATTGCGGCTGCCGGACTTCTGGTGCTCGGCGGCGGAGGCGCAGCAGCCTATATGATGCTCGGCCATTCCAGCCACGGCGAAGCCAAGAAGGAGGCCGCGGCCAAGCCGGCCATCTTCGTCGATCTGCCCGACGTGCTGGTCAACCTGTCGAACACCGGTAGCGACCGCACGCAATATCTCAAGGTCAAGATCGTGCTCGAAGTGCCCGACGAGCACGTGGTCGACAAGATCAAGCCGCTGATGCCGCGGGTGATGGACGCCTTCCAGACCTATCTGCGCGAGCTGCGGCCGACCGACCTCGACGGCTCGGCCGGCCTCTACCGGCTGAAGGAGGAACTGACGCGCCGGGTCAACGCCGCCGTCTCGCCCAACCGCATCACCGCCGTGCTGTTCAAACAGATCGTCGTCCAGTGACGGCGTAACCGGCCATGGCAGGCAAGGAGCAAATCGACCAAGACGCGCTGGCCGCCGAATGGGGGCTGGCGCTGGAAGAAGACGCGGGCGCGCCGAAGGGCGATGCTGCCGCGTCCGCCCAGCAGGGCGTCGACGAGGCCGCCGCGCAGTGGGCGGCAATGGTCGACGACGGCTCGGGCTTCCAAGGCAAGGGCGGCGCCGAGCGCATCCTCAACCAGGAGGAAATCGACAGCCTGCTCGGCTTCAGCATGGCCGACGTCACGCTCAACGACAATTCCGGCATCCGCGCCATCATCGACTCGGCGATGGTGTCGTACGAGCGCCTGCCGATGCTGGAGATCGTCTTCGACCGCCTGGTGCGGCTGATGACGACTTCCTTGCGCAATTTCACCAGCGACAACGTCGAGGTCTCGCTCGACCGCATCACCTCGGTGCGCTTCGGCGACTATCTCAACTCGATTCCGCTGCCGGCGATTCTCGCCGTATTCAAGGCGGAGGAGTGGGAGAATTTCGGCCTCGCCACCGTCAATTCCAGCCTCATCTATTCGATCATCGACGTGCTGCTCGGCGGCCGCCGCGGCCAGAACAGCGTGCGCGTCGAGGGCCGGCCCTACACCACCATCGAGACCAACCTGGTCAAGCGGCTGATCGAGATCGTGCTGGCCGACGCCGAGCTCGCCTTCAAGCCGCTGTCGCCGGTCAAATTCAATATCGACCGGCTGGAGACCAATCCGCGCTTCGCCGCCATCTCGCGGCCCGCCAACGCCGCCATCCTGGTGCGGCTGCGCATCGACATGGAAGACCGCGGCGGCACCATCGAGCTGCTGCTGCCCTATGCGACCATCGAGCCGATCCGCGCCGTTCTGCTCCAGATGTTCATGGGCGAGAAGTTCGGCCGCGACCCGATCTGGGAAGGCCATCTCGCCACCGAAATCGCGCAGGCCGAGATCGGCGTGGAGGCCGTGCTCTATGAATCCATGCTGCCGCTGAAGCGGATCATGCAGCTCGAGGTCGGCGACACGCTCACCCTCGAAATGAAGCCGGACGCGATGGTGACGGTGCGCGCCGGCGACATCACGCTCACCGAGGGTCGTATGGGCCGCGTCGGCGACCGCGTCGCGGTGCGCGTGGCCAAGCACCTGCGCAAGCCGCGCACCACCTTCGCCATGTTCGAGAACGCGGAGGCTGCCACCAGCCGGAGGGATGCGTCATGAATCTTGGCTACTTGGTCGAGAGCATGGTCTCGGTCCTCCTGCTGCTCACGATTCTCTATTGCGTGCGGCTCTACAAGCAGCTTCGCCTGCTCAAGGCCGACGAGCAGTCCCTGCGCGCCACCATCGCCGAACTCATCACCGCCACCGAGATCGCCGAGCGCGCCATCGCCGGCCTCAAGGCGACCCTGCGCGAAGGCGAGCAGACGTTGGGCCCGCGCATGGAGCGCATGGAGACGCTGTCGGAAGACCTCAAGCGCCAGCTTGCGGCGGGCGAGGGGCTGCTCGTCAAGATCGCGCGCATCACCAGCGTCACCGCGCCGGAGGAAGCGCTGGCGCCGGAGCCGCCGGTCAATGACATCAAGGCGGTGAACGCCAAGGCCGTGGCCGCGGCGGCGCAGATGTTCGCCGAGCGGGTGCGCGCGCGTCAGAGCGGCCAGGCGGCATGATCCGTTTCCCGCGCACGACCCGTCTGCTGCCGGTCGTCATCGTCGCGGCGGTTTGCCTGCTGGCGCTCAAGGTGTCGGGGCTCGTGTTCGACGGCGGCTACACGCTGGGTGAGCGGCTGGCGGAACGGGGCAAACCGCAACTGACGATCACCAGCGCGGCGAGCGTGCCGGCCCACCCCAAGATCGTCTACGCCAACGGCAAGGCGCCGCCGCAGCCCGGGGTCGCCGCGTCCGACTCGCGGCTCTCCTGGGCCCAGCAGATGTTCAACTACGGTGGCGCCAATCCGGATATCACCGGCTCGGTGTCCGAGTCGGACAAGAAGAACAAGGATGCGGGGCCCGACCTCAAGGTTAGCAAGAAGGCGCCGGTGCCGACCAAGGTCGAACAGGGTGCCGACGCGGTCGTGATCGGCGCCGGCCGGATCGCCTCGCCCGGCGAGCGCGCCATCCTCGAACGCCTGCGCGAGCGCAGCAAGGAACTCGACCAGCGTAGCCGCGATCTCGACATGCGCGAGAGCCTCCTCAAGGCCGCCGAAAAGCGGGTCGAGGCGAAGGTGCAGGAGCTCAAGGATCTGGAGGAGAACGTCAAGACCGCGACCGGCATGCGCAAGAAGGTCCAGAAGCAGAACTTCAAGGGGCTGGTCGAAATGTACACGGCGATGAATCCGAAGGACGCCGCCCGCATCTTCGACAAGCTCGATATCGATGTTCAGGTCGAGGTCGCCAGCGCCATCAAGCCGCGCGTCATGTCCGCCATCATGGCCAAGATGACGGCGACGGCGGCCCAGCGGCTCACCGTCGAGCTGGCCAACCGGGCGAGCGCCAGCGACGTCCGCAAACCGGCGAGCACCGACAAATTGCCCAAGATCGGTAGCGACGCGGGCGAGTCCTGAGCCGCAGACGGTTAAGCCGGCGTTAAACGCGGCCACCTAGGCTGTCGCCACCGGACGTGTCGCCGGCTGGAAGGATTCATGACGGGTTCATGCCATCGTCCCACCGGGGTGTGCGCTCATGCCCGCGCGCGGCCGCCCGTGCGCGGCGGCGGCGCTCGCCTGCTGCCGGCTTTGCTGCTGGTGGTGGCGGTGCTGACGGGCGCGCCGGCACGCGCGGACATGCTGCCCGGCAGGGTGTCGACGGCCACCGACCACGGCTTTGCGCGCATGGTCTTCAAGTTCGATCAGCCGGTGCCGGCCCGCGTCTCCCTCA
>JARRNI010000349.1:0-5403 GCA_037385125.1 Pseudolabrys sp. | reverse complement strand
GGCCGCGGCTCCAGGCCGAAAATGGCGTCGGAGAGCTGAACCGAGCCCGCCTCCTTGCCCTCAAGGGTGGTGATCTTCATTTCCATGTCACGCGCCCTCCTTCTCAGGCGACGCGGTTTTGGCAGTCGGCGCTTCGGCGGGTGCAGCTTCCGATGCAACCTCGGCGGGCTTTTCCTCCTCGCCCAGGCGGAACTTGCCGGGCTGCGGCACGTCCTTGGGCAGCGGCTTCTTCACCGCGTCGCGCACGGTAATCCAGCCGCCCTTGGCGCCCGGCACCGCGCCCTCGACCAGAAGGAGCCCGCGCTCGACGTCGGTCTGCACCACCTTAAGATTAAGGGTGGTCACCCGCTCGGAGCCGAGATGGCCGGCCATCTTCTTATTCTTGAAGACCTTGCCGGGATCCTGCCGCCCGCCGGTGGAGCCGTGCGAGCGGTGCGAGATCGACACGCCGTGCGAGGCGCGCAGGCCGCCGAAGTTCCAGCGCTTCATCGCTCCGGCAAAGCCCTTGCCGATGGAGACGCCGCAAATGTCGACGAACTGGCCGGGGATGAAATGGTCGGCGGTGATTTCGGCGCCGACCGGAATGACCGCGTCCTCGCTGACGCGGAACTCAGCCAGCTTGCGCTTGGGCTCGACCTTGGCCTTGGCGAAATAGCCGCGGTCCGCCTTGATCATGTTGTTGGTGCGGCGGGCGCCGGCGCCGAGCTGCAGCGCGACATAGCCGTTCTTGTCTTTGGTGCGATGGGCGACCACTTGGCAGTTCGCCAGACGCAGGACGGTCACCGGCACGTGTTCGCCGGTCTCGGTGAACACCCGGGTCATCCCCATCTTCTGCGCCACAACTCCCGAACGCATCTTAGTTCCCCATCAGGCCTTAGAGCTTGATCTCGACGTCGACGCCGGCGGCAAGGTCGAGCTTCATCAGCGCGTCCACCGTCTGCGGCGTCGGATCGACGATATCCAAGAGGCGCTTGTGCGTGCGCATCTCGAACTGTTCGCGGCTCTTCTTGTCGATGTGCGGCGAGCGGTTGACCGTGAACTTCTCGATGCGCGTCGGCAGCGGGATGGGCCCGCGCACCTGGGCGCCGGTGCGCTTGGCCGTGTTCACGATCTCGCGCGTCGACGCATCGAGGATGCGGTGATCGAACGCCTTGAGCCGGATCCGGATATTCTGGCCGTTCATCTGTTTCGTCTTTCTCGACTGTCATCGTCCGCGAAAGCGGACGATCCAGTAATCGCTAGTCCCTCAGTTCACCCGCGCCTTGCGGAATACTGGGTCCCCCGCTTTCGCGGGGGACGACAGCAGCGTGCCTTACTCCAGGATGCTCGCCACCACGCCGGCGCCGACGGTGCGGCCGCCCTCGCGAATGGCGAAGCGCAGCTTCTCCTCCATGGCGATCGGCACGATCAGGTGCACTTCCATCGCCACGTTGTCGCCCGGCATCACCATCTCGGTGCCCTGCGGCAGGTGCACCACGCCGGTCACGTCGGTGGTGCGGAAGTAGAACTGCGGGCGGTAGTTGGTGAAGAACGGCGTGTGACGGCCGCCCTCTTCCTTGGTGAGGATGTAGGCCTCGGCCTTGAACTTGGTGTGAGGCTTGACCGAGCCGGGCTTGCACAGCACCTGGCCGCGCTCGACGTCCTCGCGCTTGGTGCCGCGCAGCAGGCAGCCGATATTGTCGCCGGCCTCGCCCTGGTCGAGCAGCTTGCGGAACATCTCGACGCCGGTGACCACAGTCTTGGTGGTCGGACGGATGCCGACGATCTCGACTTCCTCACCGGTCTTGATGACGCCGCGCTCGACGCGGCCGGTCACCACGGTACCGCGGCCGGAGATCGAGAACACGTCTTCCACCGGCATCAGGAACGGCTGATCCTTCGGACGCTCCGGCTGCGGCACGTATTCGTCCACCGCCTTCATCAATTCGAGGATCGACTCCTTGCCGAGCTTGTCATCCTTGCCCTCCAGCGCCATCAGCGCCGAGCCCTTGATGATCGGGATCTTGTCGCCCGGAAAATTGTACTTGGACAGCAGTTCGCGAACTTCGAGCTCGACCAGCTCCAGAAGCTCCGGATCGTCGACCATGTCGCACTTGTTGAGATAAACGACGATGGCGGGCACGCCGACCTGGCGGGCGAGCAGGATGTGCTCGCGCGTCTGCGGCATTGGGCCGTCGGCGGCCGACACGACCAGGATGGCGCCGTCCATCTGCGCGGCGCCGGTGATCATGTTCTTCACATAGTCGGCGTGGCCGGGGCAGTCGACGTGGGCGTAGTGCCGCTTATCGGTCTCGTACTCGACGTGCGCGGTCGAGATGGTGATGCCGCGCGCCTTCTCTTCCGGCGCCTTGTCGATCATGTCGTAGGCGGTGAACGTCGCGCCGCCGGTCTCGGCCAGGGTCTTGGTGATGGCCGCGGTCAAGGTGGTCTTGCCGTGGTCGACGTGACCGATGGTCCCGATATTGCAATGGGGCTTGTTCCGTTGGAATTTCTCTTTGGCCATGGGACTCTCCGTTCAGATCCTTCCGGTTGTCGCGCCTTAAGCGAATTTCTTCTGCACTTCGGCCGAGACGTTAGCGGGCAGCTCGGCATAGTGGTCGAACTGCATGGTGAAGGTCGCGCGCCCCTGGGACATGGAGCGCAGATTGTTGACGTAGCCGAACATGTTCATCAGCGGCACCATCGCGTTGATCACGGTGGCGTTGCCGCGCATGTCCTGACCCTGGATCTGCCCGCGCCGCGAATTGAGGTCGCCGATGACGGAGCCGGTATAGTCCTCCGGCGTCACCACCTCGACCTTCATGATCGGCTCGAGCAGCACGGGCTTGCCCTTCTGCAGCGCCTCGCGCAAAGCCGCGCGCGAGGCGATCTCGAACGCCAGGGCAGACGAGTCGACGTCGTGCGAAGCGCCGTCGATCAGCCGCACCTTGAGGTCGACCACCGGGAAGCCGGCGAGCACGCCGGCGCCGAGCACCGACTCCAGGCCCTTCTCGACGCCGGGGATGAACTCCTTCGGCACCGCACCGCCAACGACCTCGTTGTCGAACTCGAACGGCGTGCCGGGCTCGGTCGGCTCGGCAACGATCTTGACGCGGGCGAACTGGCCGGAGCCGCCGGTCTGCTTCTTGTGGGTGTAGTCGATTTCCGACGGCTTGGTGATCTTTTCGCGGAAGGCCACCTGCGGCGCGCCGATATTGGCGTCGACCTTGTAGCTGCGCTTGAGGATATCGACCTTGATGTCGAGATGCAGCTCGCCCATGCCCTTGAGGATGGTCTGGCCGCTCTCCTGGTCGGTGGAGACGCGGAACGAGGGATCCTCGGCCGCAAGCTTGGCCAGCGCCACGCCGAGCTTCTCCTGGTCCGCCTTCGACTTCGGCTCGATGGCAATCTCGATCACCGGATCGGGGAACTCCATTTTCTCCAGGATCACCGGCTCCTTGGCGTCGCACAGCGTGTCGCCCGTGCGCACCTCCTTCAGGCCGGCCAGCGCGACGATGTCGCCGGCATAGGCTTCCTTGATGTCCTCGCGGTCGTTGGCGTGCATCAGCAGCATGCGGCCGATGCGCTCCTTGCGGTTTTCCTTGGTCGAGTTCACCACGCCGGTGCCGCTCTGCAGGATGCCGGAATAGATGCGGCAAAAGGTGATGGTGCCGACGAAGGGATCGTCCATGATCTTGAATGCGAGCGCGGCGAACGGCTCGGCGTCGTTGGACTTGCGCACCACTTCCTCGCCCTTCTCGTCGACGCCGTGGATCGGCGGCACGTCGACCGGCGACGGCAGGTAGTCGACGACGGCGTCGAGCAGCGACTGCACGCCCTTGTTCTTGAAGGCGGAGCCGCACAGCACCGGGAAGAAGGCGCCCGACAGCACCGCCTTGCGGATCAGCTTGCGCAGCGTCGCCTCGTCCGGCTCGTTGCCCTCGAGATAAGCGGTCATGGCGTCGTCATCGAGCTCGACGGCGGCCTCCACCATCTTCTCGCGATATTCCTTGGCCTGCTCCATGAGATCGGCCGGGATGTCGGTGTCCTCGAACTTGGCGCCGAGCGACTCCTCGTCCCAGATGCGCGCCTTCATGCGCACGAGATCGATCAGTCCCTTGAACGCGCTCTCGGCGCCGATCGGCAACTGGATCGCCACTGGCTTGGCACCAAGGCGAGTCTTGATGTCGTCGAGGCACTTGAAGAAGTCCGCGCCGATCTTGTCCATCTTGTTGGCGAAGACGATGCGCGGCACCTTGTACTTGTCGCCCTGGCGCCAGACCGTCTCGGTCTGCGGCTCCACGCCCTGGTTGGAATCGAGCACGCAGACGGCGCCGTCGAGCACACGTAGGGAACGCTCCACCTCGATGGTGAAGTCAACGTGGCCGGGCGTGTCGATGATGTTGAGGCGCTTGCCGTTCCAGAAAGCGGTGGTCGCGGCCGAGGTGATGGTGATGCCGCGCTCCTGCTCCTGCTCCATCCAGTCCATCGCCGCGGCACCCTCGTGCACCTCGCCGATCTTGTGCGACTTGCCGGTATAGAAGAGGATCCGCTCGGTCGTGGTCGTCTTGCCGGCATCGATGTGGGCCATGATGCCGAAGTTGCGGTAGTCCTCGATTGCGTGGCTGCGGGCCATTGGGGATCAGTCCTTTAAGTCTTTTTCTGCTGTCACCAGCGATAGTGCGAGAAGGCGCGGTTGGCTTCTGCCATCTTGTGCGTGTCTTCCCGCTTCTTGACGGCGCTTCCCCGGTTGTTGGACGCATCGAGCAGCTCCGCCGACAGCCGCTCGGTCATGGTCTTTTCGTTGCGCGCGCGCGCCGCCGTGATGATCCAGCGGATGCCGAGCGCCTGCCGGCGCGAGACGCGCACTTCGACCGGCACCTGGTAGGTGGCGCCGCCGACGCGGCGCGAACGCACCTCGATCGAGGGCATCACGTTGTCGAGCGCCTGCTGGAACACGGTGATCGGGTTCTGCTTGGTCTTGGCCTCGATCACGTCGAGCGCGCCGTAGACGATCCGCTCGGCGGCCGACTTCTTGCCGTCGTACATGATGGCGTTCATGAACTTGGAGACGACGACATTGCCGAATTTCGGGTCAGCGATGATCTCGCGTTTCTCGGCGGCGTGGCGGCGGGACATGAGCTGCGATCCTTACTTGGGGCGCTTGGCGCCGTACTTGGAACGGCGCTGCTTGCGGTTCTTCACCCCTTGCGTGTCGAGCACGCCGCGCAGAATGTGGTAGCGCACGCCCGGCAGGTCCTTCACGCGGCCGCCGCGGATCATCACCACCGAGTGCTCCTGCAGGTTATGGCCCTCGCCCGGGATGTAGCCGATCACCTCGAAGCCGTTGGTCAGGCGCACCTTGGCCACCTTGCGCAGCGCCGAGTTCGGCTTCTTCGGGGTGGTGGTGTAGACGCGCGTGCA
>JARRNI010000348.1:0-7688 GCA_037385125.1 Pseudolabrys sp. | reverse complement strand
CGCGCGTTGAGCGCGTAGACGTGGTCGAACGAGGTCGTCACATACATGACGCCGTTCACCACGATCGGCGTGGTCTCCATCGACTCCATCATGTCGGTCTGGAAGATCCAGGCCGGCCGTAGCTTGCCGACGTTGGTGCGGTTGATCTGGCTGTTGGAATAGAAGCGCGTCTGGTCGTAGTTGCCGTTGGTCTGCAGGAAGTTGTTGCCGTCCGAAGCGGAACGGTTGAGCATGTCCTGCGTCACGGTCTGCATGTCGCCGTAGAGCGTTGCGGACTTGGTCTCGTCCGCCGAGGCAGCGCTCGCTGCCACGATGGCGAAGGCGCACGCCGCCGCGGCCACGCGCCACAAGTGCTGTCGTGTCATGTATTCCCCCAAGGGCGTTGTAGAGTTTTGGCGAAAACCCAGCCTGCTAGCCTGCCCAACGTGCCCCCGGATTCCCTCGGCTGTCAATGTGCGCTGCAACATTGCAAACCACAGATGCGCATGGCCGTGGTCGGCAGCCCGCGTTATTTCGAGGCACGGTCAGGGGCGCAGGTGCTGCAGGACCTGACTGCTCATCGTTGCATCAATCTCCGTCTGCCCACCCATCGCGATCTTTACGCCTGGGAATTCGAGAAGGACGGCCGCGAACTGCGCGTTCGCGTCGACGGCCAGCTCGTATTCAACAGCGTTGCGCCGCTGCTGAAAGGCGCACGCGCGGGACTCGGCCTGTGCTATGTCCCTGAGGCCGAGGTCCAGGATCACGTGAAGAGCGGCCGGCTCGTGCGCGTGCTGGAAGACTGGTGCGAGCCGTTATCGGGCTATCACCTGTACTATTCAAGCCGCCGCCAGCCGACTCTAGCTTTCTCTTTGCTCGTTGATGCCCTTCGCTATCGGGATAGCCGAAGCCTTCAGAGGATTGGCCACAAGGGTGGCTTGGGTCGTTCTCGACCTGGTCAACCAGTCTTGCCTGTCGGCTCACTTCGCTTTGCTTCCGAAAACGCATCTTGGGCTGGGCCGGCCACAATAGGGATGCCCGCGACGGCGTGGCGCGGCCAAGGCGCGCTGCCGTGGCCGCTCGACTATTTGGCGTCTGGCGCGCGGCCTTTCTGCGTGTAGACGTCGGCCCAGGCGAGCGCCACCGCGAAGGCGGTAAAAGCCACGAGCAGGGCGACGACGACGATCACGGTATCGGTTGGCATGGCGTAACCTCTTCGTTCTTTTCGGTGTGCCGATAGGCTAGGGCGCGCGCTCCCGCTGGCTTTGACCTGGGTCAACGACAAGGGCGCCGATCTTGCTTCACGCGGCGCACAGGGTTCGTCTGAAACTAAATATTAATATGTAATTTCAGGGCTTTATGCAGAAATTCCCGATTCGGCCATCATGTGATGGCCGGCACAGCGCCGGCTACGAACGCGCCTATGTTGGTGGTCAACAAAAGGCGCCGCGGGCGAAGGCCCGCGGGAGCATCAGCAAACAGGGGGATCGTCATGTTGAACGTCGTCAACGCCATTATTGCCGCTGCCGCCATTGCGGCCGCCCTCACTTTTCTGTCGAACACGGGCGGCGGCGTCGTTGCCGGCCCGCTCGCCGCGCCGACACAGGCCGCGCTTCAACGCTGCACCGAGCGGCCCTGGCCCTATCTCAATTGCGTCGGCACGTCGCTCGGCAATCCGCATATCCGGCTGGTGACGACTGACCGGCTGGCGTCGTAACGCACGCGACAGAATCGAAACGCCTTCGCAGACGGCTCTTCGTTGCCGGCACAAACCCGCCGCGCCGTTCGCGCGAGCGGTTCTCGAAAGCCCGCCATTGGCGGGCTTTTTCATGGTAACCGGCGTTTAACCGCCTGGAAGCATAAAACTCGTTGTTTTTCAATATGATAATGCACACCTGCGGGGTGGTCAGCTAATTGACAGCTCAGCCGCGGAGTTCGAGTATCATCGCGTTTGGAGATCCCGCCCCGGAGTGCTTTCGCTTCCTCTTGCTTTGGGCGGCCCGGGTCATCTCCTCCAGCCAAGCCGCACGAAGAGCGTTTTTTCCTGCGGGTTGACGGCCAAACCAAGCGCTCGTTCAGGTCCCGCGACGATGCCATGTCGGCCGACAGGCAAATCAAAAAGAGCTAACCGATCGTCATCGTGATGGTGATTGATACGGCGGACGGCAGCTCGCATCCGATTACGGCCTGACACCGCCACAGAGCTTTGTGCCATGTTCACTTGCACCTGTTCGTCCTTGAGGCCGATGGGAGTAGGCAAGGCCAAACGGTTTTCGCTAGCGCCTGAGTATTGCAAATGCGAAGTCGCGGCCCTGACCTTGTGACAGCGCAAGATCAATCTATGGCATGGCGTGTGCCTCCAACAGGCGCGCGTTGCGCAATGGCCCGGCATCGATCATCTCGAAGCCGAGTTGCCCGACTAGGTCCATTACAAGCGGCTTGTTGATCGCATCATCGCCGGCTACGAACATCACCGAATTTATTCCATTGAACACGGGATCCGCCATGTTGGCGAAGCCAGTGGTGTTGAGTGTTTTGAATACGGAAGCGCCGGTCGCCCAGCCCTGCACTTTCTCGCCGCCTGAGATGGCATGGCCGATCTCCAGCCCGAGCCCGTCAGGTCCCATTGCTAGCGGGTTCGTGGCGTCGAGCAGGATCTTGTCCTTCAAGTCACCCGTGGCGCGGATCGCCGATCCGTCGTCGGCCACGGCGTCGCCAGCAAAATGACGTCAGCCAACGCCGCCGCTTCCTGGAGACTGGCCGCCCGCGCATTCGGCCCAATCGCCTTCACAAGCGCCTGCGTCTTTTCCTCTTTCGGATCGGGCACGGCAGACGTCATGGCCACCTTTTTCGGCCCAGGCCTTGCCCAGCGTGCCCCCAACATTGCCAGCGCCGATGATCGCGAGTTTCATGGTTCGATCATCCTTTGCAAATGCGAATAGGTGCAAGTGTAGAAGGACCCAAGGTGGGCGACAACGCCACCCCGCAGTGTTCGCAAGCTAATCTCCGTCTCACGCGGTGGGCGTGAGCGAAAGGCGCCAACATGGAAAAGCTCGGACGAGGCGTGCTCAAACCAACCGAGCACTTCCGCTGAGATGGTGTCCCCTGCTTGCCCTCAAACGCGCCCTCCAAGCACGCCCAGGCCCGGAATCTCGATCAATTTTGCGAGCGGCTAGAAGCGACACTTTGTGATTCCCAGCGTTGATACGCTGTCTGAACCGCAATCCCGAAGATGACGGCAAACGCGAGCACGAACGCCATCAAATGTATCAGACCTTTTTTTCGCAATGCATTCGAACCACGGAACCTATCCCGACGAACAGGCATGGTATCTCCCGTTTGTTGACGTCAGCCCGTTAACGGCGCGTCGACGTTTGCTTAAGCTGCGTTGATTTCAAGCGAGGATTTGAAGCGAGCCAACCAGTTTCATCCTTTCGGGTTTATCTCGGCCGCAGCCCGCTCTGCGCGCGGGTTGGTTGGCTCGCAATTGGCACCAGACTGAGCTAGCGTGGTTAATGAATTCCTAATGGAGCAAGGCGCGGCTATGCCGTGAACCGTGAGCATGCGATGGCGGCATTCAAGATGGCCTGGGCGCGCGAGCCATGATCATAATGTGGTACTCGTCAATAGCACCCTCATAGCGCATGCAATGATAATATCCCCGGGTGCCGCATGTCCGTAAATCTATAATTGAGAAAGGCGGCTTCATGCGTCGAGTGAAGCCCTTGATTTGATTTTCGAAATGTTCGAGCGGGGTCATGAGCCGCCCGCCTTCGACATCGGTGACTTGTCCGCCTCGCGTCGTTGACCTCTTTCGGTCATGACCGGTTCGCCCCAAAAGCATACCTCTGACCTGCGCCTTGATGAGCAGGGTTATATCGGTTCAAAATCTAACATTAAACAGCTCGATATGCCCTACCTTTCATTTCCCGCTTCAAATCGAAAGACACACTGCCAAAGGTTACGTTAATTATCGCCGCGCAATCAGTATAGCAATTTTTAGATTGATACTCTCATTCGTTCCGCTCATTTTTTTAACCTTCCCACGGCTATCACTGCTGCTGCGGAGAAAGATCGAGCGCATCTTCACGCTCTATTACTTTGCGCCGCGTGTGCTCAAGGCGGTGGTTCTACTGCCAACATGGAATGGATTGCTGGTATCCATAGAAGGCAATCAATGGCAGCGACAGATTGGCGCATCATCATCTTGGCCGCGCTTATCGGGCTTGGCCTTGGCTTTATCGCAAACTTTCCCAGGTCGGCGCCGCGCCCCGAACAGCCTGCCGCGCATCGATCAGAACCGGGAAAGGGCAAACCGCCGGCAGCAATTAAACGAAGGCTTCGCACGTTAAGTTCAACGGGCTATTGAAGCCGTTGCCATCTGCATTTAGTTCGCGCCTGATGCGCTTCGTTAACTGATCCGTTATCTGCTCCGGCGGAATGCCATCGACGAATTCGTATTCATATGGATTGCCGCGCTTGTCGCAAAGTGGCGCCCCGTCCTCGTCGTACATAAAAACCATGTCACCCTCGACGGTAAAGCGGCCGTAAGAAACCTGGCCCGGGGGACGGGCAAATTATAAGCCTCGCAAATAACGTGACAAATTTGCGCCGTTGTTGAACTCGTAGGTGCCGAAGAAGGGGAGGCCGTCGCTCTTGTCGCAGCACCATTGGCCGCGCTTGTTGTGCTGCGCCTGAACCCAGTGGCGGATCAGGGGCGGCTGGTCGGCGTATTGCGGCCTTCAATGGGCGAGCGCCGGCGCGAGCCCGGCGGCGGCGGTGAGGCCGGCCAGCACCAGCGATCGAAACGAAATGCGCGTCATCGTCTGTCACCCGTTTTTCGGAAAGGTCGATCTTTCGCGCAGCGCCGGCGCGCGTCGATGCGCGCACGGTTTCCGTCCGTAAAACCGGTCCGCACCGACAACGACGCTTATGCGGAGTCGTTCCTTGGCGTGCGCCGCGCCAAGCGAACGCGCCGGCGCGGGCGGTAGGAAATTGCGGCAACCGTATGCCGCCGCACCGAGCGGTCGGCGGATACCGGCGCGCGCCGCGCGCTTTCGCCAAAGCACGCGCCTTGATCGGCCCTTCTTTCAACGGTGACGGCGCGCCGCGCGGCGCCGGCTTGCGGCGGAACCGTGGCGCCGCCGTAATAACGCCGCCCGATTTTTACGCGCGCGTTACGCCGCGGTTATTTGTTTTAACGCGCGCGCTATCGGCCCCGCCATCATTCGGGCGCGGCTTGCCAACAATCTCGCCCGCGTTCCGGACGAACGATCCGGGCCATCACTGATCTATGCTGTGGTTGCGCTGTCGGCGCTCGGCCTCGGCGCCGCCAACATCGCCCATGCGGGCGACCAGGACGAGCAGAGCGGCCAGTCCGTGCAGGCGCCGCAGGATGAAGGCGCTCCGAGCCAGACCGTCAAGCAGAGCGACGAGGACAAGGACAGGTCCGAGACGGAGTCCGACGACGGCAAGTAAGCGAGCGTTTCGCTCTTTCGGGCGACGCTGTTACCGACCCCCGGGGCGCGGTGCGGCCCGGGGGTTTTCACGTTTTCGCGGCGCACGTGTCAGGCCGGTTGCAGATTGCCCGCCGCCTGCTTGCCGCGCTCGGTGACGATCTCGTAGGACACGCGCTGGCCCTCGCTGAGAGTGCCCATGCCGGCGCGCTCGACGGCGCTGATGTGCACGAACACGTCGCGCGAGCCGTCGGTCGGGGTGATGAAGCCGAAGCCCTTCTGGGTGTTGAAGAACTTCACGGTACCTGTAGCCATCTTGATCTACCTTTGCATTGCGTTGTCAGTGCGCCGCGCGCGCTCTTGCGCCGCGGCGATCGAAACATCCGGATTTTCAGGGTGTCTTGTTTAGCGCCCACGTTCGGGGGCCGCGCAGCAAGGCAGAACCAAAAGCCTTTCGTTTCAACGCGGCGCTCATAAGGGCATTTCGGCCGCGGGTCAATGGAATTCGGGGGCGGTAGTGGGCGGGGGCGGGGCTTGCCGCGTTCCTGGCCGGTCGCATGCCGTCTGTTCGTGTCCCGGACGCGGCGCACCGCTTCGCGCTGCGCCCGGGACACGCAGCTAAAGGAAAAAACTCCTTGACAGAGTGACGCTGCCGGAGTACCGCACGCGCACGCTCGCGTGGTGCGCCCCGCGGGCGTTTCGTTTCCCGACAATCGCAAAATGGAGCCTCGCCCATGGCGACACGAACCCGTGCGCGCGTGACCACGCGCGCGCCGAAACGCGCGTCGGCGCGTCCAAGCAAGACGCGCCCGCCATCGCCGCGCCGCTACACCTATACGCCCGAACTGCTGGCCAGCGGTCGCTACCGCTAGGAGCACACCGCGGAGTCGATCACCGACATCGCGGTCGACTTCGGCGTTCACAAGAGCACGTTCCAGCGCCTCACCAACCGCGAGCGCTGGGTGCGCTATGTGCCGCCGCCGCGCGATCTGCCGCCGGCGGTCAAGCTCATGGCGGAAGCCGAGGCGCTGGAAGCGGGGTAGGGCGCTGCCCTTCCTCCCCTGAAAGGGGGAGGTCGCCCGCCGAAGCGCAGCGAAGGCGGGCGGGTGGGGGTCGCATCGAGATTCCGGCGAGCGAGCAAGCGACCCCCACCCTGACCCTCCCCCGTTCGGGGCGAGGGAACGACGCCGCGCGCCGAAGAGTCGACGATCACTTGGGCAGCCCGTCTTCGTCGTAGAGGATGTCGTTGATGTCGCTACTGGAGAACGGCTCTCGCGCCCGCGCCTTGAAGCCTTCGGCCACGGCGCGCAGATGGTCGAGGTCGATCGGCCCCTTGTGATATCCGGGCGGCGGGGGTGTCTCCTTGCCTTCGACAAGGGTGCGGAACTCGCGACCAATTTCGAGCAATTCTGCTGCCGTTGCCTTCTTGCCCTTCGGCTTGGCCGCGCCTGCCGCCGGCACCAGCCGCGCCGCCGGCTTGCCGTCGCGGGTAATGACGATCTCCTCGCCGCGGGCGACACGGTCGAGCAGTTCGGAGAGATTGGCCTTGGCTTCGGCGTTGCCGACGGCGTTCATGGCGGTGCGGTCCGCTCATATATCGAATGAGTGAAATATAGCGCCGGAGCGCGCGCGCCGCCACGATCTCGCGGCCTCATCCTGAGGCTCCGCCCCCTCACCCGGCGCGCGCTAAAGCGCGCGCCACCCTCTCCCACGGAGGGGAGAGGGTTGCGCCGTGCTCGCGGCTTGCGCCTCAGCCTACTTCTTAAACGCCACCACCTTCTGCTTCTGCTCGCCCAGCCCCTCGATGCCGAGCGTCACCACGTCGCCGGGCTGAAGGAACTGCGGCTCCGGCTTCATGCCGAGCGCCACCCCGGGCGGCGTGCCGGTGATGATAATGTCGCCCGGCTCCATGACGAAGAACTGCGAGCAGTACCAGACGATGTGCGCGCAGTCGAAGATCATGGTGCGCGTGTTGCCGGTCTGCCGCCGCTCGTTGTTGACGTCGAGCCACATGGCCAGATTCTGCGGGTCCTTGATCTCGTCCTTGGTGACGAACCACGGCCCGATCGGCCCGAAGGTCTCGCAGCCCTTGCCCTTGTCCCACTGGCCGCCGGAGCGGTCGATCTGGAAGGCGCGCTCGGAGACGTCGTTGGACAGGAAATAGCCGGCGATCGCGTTCCTGGCGTTCTCCTTGGTGAGGTAGCGCGCGCGCCGGCCGATCACGATGCCGAGCTCCACCTCGTAATCGAGCTT
>JARRNI010000347.1:0-14737 GCA_037385125.1 Pseudolabrys sp. | reverse complement strand
CGGCAGTATATTCGTCCGCCGGGTTCGCTCGCTTGGCATTCGCGATCATCCCACATCTGCGCGTTCGCCGTGGCAGAATGGGTATGCGGAGCGCCTGATCGGTTCGATCCGTCGGGAATTCCTGGACCACATCGTGGTGACAGGCGAGCAGCACCTTCGCTACATCCTTGCGTGCTACCTGGACTATTACAACACGTTGCGCACGCACCTCTCGCTAGGGAAGGATGCGCCGGATGGAAGGGCCGTTCAGCGCCACGGGCGTATCGAGTTGCGACCTATCCTCGGTGGACTCCACCATCACTACGTGCCGATTTGATTTGCGGTAGGAACAGGTGGCCACTTCCACACCCGTTCCGCGATTATCCGATGCCCCACCGGCTCCCCAGATAAAACGAAAGAAATAACCGCGGCGGTGCAGCTTTTCGCCCCGTCTATCGACCTCGCCAAGGCAGCCCTGCGGCGTTGGCGAGCGCACGTTCTAGGTCGTGCGCTTCCTGCCAGTCGGCCCTTTGACGCTCGTCCGTGTAGGGCGGGGTCTCCTCGAAAAGCGTGTCGAGGATTTGTTCTTGCCACACCTGTCTGTCTAATAGCGCATGCAACTCGACACAAGCTTCATGACGCTGGCAGCAATGGGCGTCGCTCTCCCGATCCCAGTGGCCCCAAACCTCCAACTCTAATTCGCGCGCCAGCGTATAAGCAGTGGCACACTTCGGTGTGAACACATCGGGCACCCGCACCTTGCGCTTTGGGCGTGGCTTTGTCATCGCAAATCCCTCCAACAAATTCCCGCCCCTTGCCCTGGGCGGCCAACCTTGTCGCGCGAAGGCGGGATTTCCAGGCCCAGTCGAAATAAGGCCCTGACGATGAACGAGCGACAAGCAAGCTCATGCCGGACCAGTGGGGGATCCTTGGGCCCTTGCTTAGCGTAGATCACCGGACCATCGCGCGCGATGATCGCTGCGTATTCGTCGGCACGATCTTCGGCAACACAAATCTCGAATAGCATTTGCCTTCCGCCTAAATCATCGATCTCATTGGTTTCAATCAAACTTCGCAAGAGCTTGGTACCCTGTTTACCGAGACCGGTTGGCGGAGCGAACTGATCGGCAGCCGGTGGTTTGACTATTTTCAGGCCCGGTTTTTTGCCACGAAAATCCCTCGCGTAAATGTTTTCGGGCAATTTTAGCATAGGTAGATGGCAGACGCACTCCGCGCCTAAAGCATATGGGAAGCTTACCCGGCCCCCGGCAAGGATGAGTTTAGGCCGTGGTACTCATTATGAAATGAAAGTGCGTGAGCTAGCTCACAAAACTTAAGCCCGGAGAGGCGTAGAAGCAAATAGGGCGACAATTTCCTCTTTCTCGATGAAGCAGGAGGGAAAGTGGTCAACTTCACCTTCGGAAACCGTATCGACTCTCACAAACCCGCAAGATTTTTGATTTTGGTATGGGCCAAAATGGCATTTGAAGTCGTGCGCGAGTGGCGGCGTCGCTATCGCTCACGCCGTGAGCTTGCCTTACTTTCCTACCACGAACGCGATGATATTGGCGCGGGCAACGCAAATGCCGAGCTAGCGAAGCCATTTTGGAGAGAATAATGCTCTGATCGGTCTGGTTCAGGGGTGAGTGCACGATCTGCCGCGGCGCTTTCCTTGACTTATAACGCGCCGGGCCGAGCGCAGCAGTGGCTGCGCTTGCTCCCCGACGTAAGCAGGTACAAACATCGCGGCCGCCGTCAGACTCCAAGCACGCCCTTAGAGAAGCCTGACGTTTTGAGTCGTGTCGTGGGCCACAGCCAACGCGTCGATATCAATGTCGGCAAGCCCGTAGATCATTTCATCAGCGACCTGGCGGCGCTGCGCCGCTCCAAGATGGCCGGCCATACAGGACGCCGCGCGCACCAGAGCGCAAACGCCGTCCGCCGCTTGTTGGTGCTTCAAAATGCAGCCGGCCAGCACGACGAGTTGGTCTGCCAACGGCAAAGCTTCCACGGCATCGATTATATCAGCGCGTCGCATTGCTTTCCAGGCGGCGATTTGCAGGTCGAGCCTTGTTGTGCTGGCCTTCCAGTTCGTGAAGCTCGGAACGCGCCCGCTCGATCTCGATCAGCAACCGAAGACTTCGGTCAAGGTTTTCAATTTTCTTGTCCAGCACGGCGAAGCGCTTATCAACAGTGGCTTCCAATATTGCGGTCGCCTCGCTGATAATCCCGGCAAACACATTAGCGGTACTGAAATCATCATCCTCCTGGAGCGCCTGCCAACTGGTGTCCTCCACCTCCTGTGGCAAGGCATCACGGCTTTCCGATTCACGACCTCCCGAGAAGCACACGTCCATCGGTTGCTCGGCTGCGCGCTAATGGTGGGCGGTGCAGGGATCGAACCTGCGACATCGTCGGTGTAAACGACGCGCTCTACCGCTGAGCTAACCGCCCTATAGGTTGGGGTTCGGGTGACGCTTCGGGTGACGGAATTTTCCCGAAAGTCAAAAACCCCTTTATATCCGGGCGAAATTAAGCAGAGCGGTCCTGCGTGTAAACTTGGCGCGGAAGATTTTTTTCGTGCAAAATCAACACGCGGCATTTCATTTTACTGCGTTTTGTTCTGTGCCTGTTCACCCGTTAGGGGTGCAATCGGGGTGCAGTCAGAAGCGGAGAGTCCGCAATCGTACCTCAGCATTTCGGACTAAGAACGGCGTTTCCGCACACGAAATTCACCGCACGCTTGGCGCCACCTATAAGAACCGCATGGTTCCCGATGCATCGCTTGCGTGAAGCGATGAAAGGCCTTGCGCCCGCGCCTATGCGCGGCAATGGTGCCCATGTTCATGCCGACGAGACTCATTACGGCAACCCGTCCAAGCGTTCCAGGTCCTATCGCAAAGGCTTGAAGCGCAAGGAGACGATCATTGCGCTGGTCGATCCCGACAAAGTCCATGCACGCGCCTTCCATATGGAAATGGGTGCTGGCGCTGACGTGGCGCGCAACATCATCGTGAAGAACGCGAGCCACAAATCAACGCTCGGCTTGGCAAAGAGTTTGCCGCGCATCAAAGGTTGCTGCATTGGAACCACGAGCACGTCAACAAACACGGTTACACCACGAATAATGTCGAAATCTTTTTCGGTACGTTCAAGCGCGGCATACGCGGCACCTACATCCATTGAGTTGAACAGCACCTACAGCGTTATCTCACGGAATTTGAATTCCGTTATAACAACAGGTCCGGCCTCGGCATTACCGATGGGGAACGGACGGCGCGTGCCATGAAAAGCATTGAAGGCAAGCGCCTGACGTACCGGCCGACTAACTAAGATAGATCCCAAATTCAAAAAACATGCCACCACCCGATTTTCATCGTGGCGAATACGTAAAAGGACTCGACTCTAGGTCGTGAATCTCGAATCATGTGATTCGGCCGCCGTCCGCTTTCCTCGGCCGGACACGTGTTGCCTTGACAACGGGGGCAACCGGCTCCGGAAAGGAGGCGAGTGAGAATGGCAAAAGCTGTTTGTCGTCCACAAAGGACGCGAAAGAAGCCTGGGCCGAAGAGCGTCAAGGTGCGAGCCTTCAAGCGCTCTTCGCCCAAGCCGATCAACAAGAAGTGCAGCTAGTTAGCTAGCCGTGCTTCGAGGGACGGCGGCCACCCTTCTTGCGAGACGTAGTAGAATCCTTCTCTTCCGATTCTGCAACTCGTTTAGAGCGCTTCAGTTCCATTTCCTCATGCGGCTTTGGTTTCATGCGCACAAGCGCGCCCATTAGGCGCTTTGTTTCTGTCATATCGGATTTTGTCATGTCGAACAAAAAACCCCAAACCGCAGAAGTAGAGGTCGCTGACGCCACACTATATTATGTCGATCCCGATTCACAACTAGGGTATTCGCTTGGTCAGTTCATTGTGGCTTGGGGAAATCTGGAACACCAACTAGATATTGGCTTCCACGTTTTATTCCATACGGACGCCACGCTCGCCATGTGCCTTTATGCAAATTTGGGCACGAAAGCCAAAATTGACATTTTACAGTCAGCAATCACGATGCAAGAAGAGCCTATTGGCGTCGGTCGCGCGGCAAGAGCACGTCAAGTTTTGCAGCGTATCGCGGGATTGAGTGACCAGGCGCGCTTACCAACCGCACATGGTCAAGTTCAAGCTTATCGCATAGAAGAAAAAGGGAAAGATTGGATATTAGTGCGCCAAATTGCGCGTTCAAAACCAAAAATCACCGTCCATCCGTCCACTAGCAGACATTGGAAAGCGCAAGCTAACCAGGCACGCAAATTAGCAGCGTGGTGGCGGCAATACGTTGCCGAAATTCACTCAAGGATCGGACACCTTACCCTGAGTGACCTTGAAAAAATTTGTGCAGTTGACACACAAGATGTTCGCTCAAAGCGAACAGATCGCCGTAAGCACCCTCTTCGACGGACCCGCGCGTTAGAGGATCTTCAAGTCACTCTACCACTACTTTGGCAGATTTTGAGCGGCATAGGATTCCCAAATCAGTTTTTCTGTGACTCATGGGTGGTCGGTTTTTGGAGGGGCCGACCATGGGAAACAGAACATCGGATTGGCAGGATGAGCTTGGACGCTTTCTAAAGCCATTTTTGGCCCGGTTGGGACACAAGGCCCGGCACAAAGTTCCAATCGGCCGGATGTCGCAAACCGAATTACGTCATCGATCAGCAAGGTCCGCTATTGGATGACAGCAATTTTGATGTGACCACAAAAAGTGATCAAAGCGCGCCCATTGACGACGTTCGACGAGGGCAGAATTAATGGGTCCTGACCCTAGATATTTCTCTTTTTCTTTCGCACTGTTCCTCACAGTGCACCTGTATTACTGACTTTGCGTTGTTCCTCGGGCGCACCAATCGGCTTGCGCCGATCACTCATGAGCCTTGACGCCGTCCGCAAGCTACGCCCCACTTGGGCAGCCTCTTTTGATTTATCCCAATCCGGCCTCTGTGAGACGTCGATGGTGGGCGGTGCAGGGATCGAACCTGCGACCTTCCCGGTGTAAACGGGATGCTCTACCGCTGAGCTAACCGCCCTAACAGCCCACGAAATCACGCATGAATCGCCGATAGCCTGAGTTTATTTCGTTTGGGGTGCAACGGGGTGCAACCCAAAAGCCAAGTACTTAGAAAGTCAGGGTAATATGCTACCGAAATCCAACGTGTAAAGCAGGCGCTCTACCAACTGAGCTAACCGCCCATGCTGCAGCCCAATAGCGCCTGAGGGCGCGTCGACGCAAGCAGACGAAAAACGGCGCCGCGCGGGCGCCGTTTCGTTTTCCGGGATGGCTTCCCGCTCAGTGCGCGGTCAGCCCTGAGCCTTCTTCATCGCCCTTCTCGGCTTTGGCGCCGGCCTCAGCGAGCTTGGCGGCTTCCTCGTCCCAGGAGATGGCTTCCGGCTTGCGGGTGAGCGCGCGCTCGAGCACCTCGTCCATGCGCTGGACCGGAAAGATATCGAGTCCCTTCTTGATGGTCTCGGAAATGTCCACCAGGTCCTTGGCGTTCTCCTCCGGGATCAGCACGGTCTTGATGCCGCCGCGCTGAGCCGCCAGCAGCTTCTCCTTCAGCCCGCCGATCGGCAGCACGCGACCGCGCAGGGTGATTTCGCCGGTCATGGCGACGTCGCGGCGCACCGGAATCCCGGTCATGACCGAGACGATTGCCGCGACCATGGCGACGCCCGCCGACGGGCCGTCCTTGGGCGTGGCGCCTTCCGGCACGTGCACGTGGATGTCGCGCTTGTCGAACAGCGGCGGCTCGATGCCGAGGCCAACCGCGCGCGAGCGCACGTAGGACGCCGCTGCCGAGATCGACTCCTTCATCACATCGCGCAGGTTGCCGGTGACGGTCATCTTGCCCTTGCCCGGCATCTGCGTCGCTTCGATGGTGAGCAGCTCGCCGCCCACGTCGGTCCAGGCGAGCCCGGTGACCACGCCGATCTGGTCTTCCGCCTCCACCTCGCCGTAGCGGAACTTGGGTACGCCCAGATAGTCGCTGAGGTTCTCGGCGGTGACCGAGATAGTCTTCTTCTTCGAAGTCATCAGCTCCTTCACCGCCTTGCGGATCAGGTTCGACAACTCGCGCTCGAGATTGCGCACGCCCGCCTCCCGCGTATAGCGCCGGATCAGCGTGATCAGGGCGTCATCCTCGATCGACCATTCCTCGGGCTTGAGGCCGTGCTTGGTGACCGTGTGCGGGATCAGATGTCTGCGCGCGATCTCGACCTTCTCGTCCTCGGTATACCCGGCGATGCGGATGATCTCCATGCGGTCCATCAGCGGCGGCGGGATGTTGAGCGTATTCGCCGTGGTGATGAACATCACGTGGGACAGGTCGTAGTCGACCTCGAGATAATGGTCGTTGAAGGTATGGTTCTGCTCCGGATCCAACACCTCGAGCAGGGCCGAGGACGGATCGCCGCGGAAGTCGGCGCCCATCTTGTCGACCTCATCCAGCAGGAAAAGCGGGTTCGAAGTCTTGGCCTTGCGCATCGACTGGATGATCTTGCCGGGCATCGAGCCGATATAGGTGCGGCGGTGGCCGCGTATCTCGGCCTCGTCACGCACGCCGCCGAGCGACACGCGCACGAACTCGCGGCCCGTGGCCCTAGCGATCGACTTGCCGAGCGAAGTCTTGCCGACGCCGGGCGGGCCGACCAGGCACAGGATCGGGCCGGTCAGCTTGTTGGCGCGCTGCTGCACGGCGAGATACTCGACGATGCGCTCCTTGACCTTTTCCAGGCCGTAGTGATCGGCGTCGAGCACCTGCTCGGCCAGATTGAGATCCTTCTTGACCTTGCTCTTCTTGTTCCACGGGATCGACACGAGCCAGTCGAGATAGTTGCGCACGACCGTGGCTTCCGCCGACATCGGCGACATCTGGCGCAGCTTCTTGAGCTCGTGGGTCGCCTTCTCGCGGGCTTCCTTGGAGAGCTTGGTCTTCTTGATCTTGTCTTCCAGCTCCTGCAGCTCGTCGCGGCCTTCCTCGTCGCCGAGCTCCTTCTGAATCGCCTTCATCTGTTCGTTGAGGTAGTACTCGCGCTGGGTCTTCTCCATCTGCCGCTTGACGCGGGTGCGGATGCGCTTTTCCACCTGCAGGACGGAGATCTCGCTCTCCATCAGGCCGAGCACCTTCTCCAGACGCTCGGTGACGACCGCCGTCTCCAGGATGTCCTGCTTGTCAGGAATCTTGACCGCGAGATGCGAAGCCACGGTGTCGGCGAGCTTGGCGTAATCCTCGATCTGCTGGACCACGCCCACGACCTCGGGCGACACCTTCTTGTTGAGCTTCACATAACTCTCGAACTCGGTGACAACCGAGCGCGCCATGGCCTCCGCCTCCACGCGGTCGCCTATGTCGTCGGCCAGCACGCTGGCGTCAGCCTCGTAGTAGTCGGTACGGTCGGTGTATTTAAGAACCTTGGCGCGCTCCACGCCCTCGACCAGTACCTTCACGGTGCCGTCGGGCAGCTTTAGGAGTTGCAAGACGCTCGCCAACGTCCCGGTTTCGAAGATCGCGTCGGTCGCCGGATCGTCGTCGGAGGCGTTCTTCTGGGTGGCGAGCAGGATGAAGGTGTCCGAACGCATCACCTCTTCCAGCGCCTGGATCGACTTCTCGCGGCCGACAAAGAGCGGAACGATCATGTGCGGGAACACCACGATGTCGCGCAGCGGCAGAACCGGATAGGCCCGGGTCTCGCCCGGCTGCAGCGTGGGCCGCGGTTTGCTCGTCATTAGTCCCTGTTCCTTTTTGTTGTGCCCCTCATCGCGCGACCCGCCATGCGGCATCGCGGGATCAGTGCCGGTAGAAAACCGAACAGACGCCCCGAGTACGCTACGGGCAAAGGTTTCAAGAAACCCGCCCCACTTCGATACGCGGTACTCTCGTACGTCCATTCAGCTTGTTAGGCTATACGTAGGCCCAGCCCGCAGGGTCCGCAAGTAAGGCCGGATTTTCAAGTTAAATCGGCCCCGGACGCCGCAAACGACAGCCGAAACAACGCGAATCAAGACCGCCGGTCTGCGCCGACCCCGTTTCGGCGCAACTTGCAGGCGTGGGTGCAGGCGACCCGGTCTAGGCGCTAGCGCCGCCCGATTCGGCCGCTCGGTCGTTGCGGTCCGCATAGATGTAGAGCGGCCGCGCGGTGCCTTCCACGACCTCGCGCGAGATCACGACTTCCTCCACCCCCTCGAGGCTCGGCAGGTCGAACATGGTGTCGAGCAGGATGCTCTCCATGATCGAGCGCAGACCGCGCGCGCCGGTCTTGCGTTCGATCGCCTTGCGGGCGATCGCCCCGAGCGCCTCGTCAGCGAGAGTGAGATCGATCGACTCCATCTCGAACAGGCGCTGGTACTGCTTGATTAGCGCGTTCTTCGGCTCGACCAGGATCTTCTTGAGCGAGGTCTCGTCGAGGTCCTCGAGCGTAGCAACCACCGGCAGGCGGCCGACGAATTCCGGGATCAGCCCGTATTTGAGCAGGTCCTCCGGCTCCACTTCGCGGAAGATCTCACCCTGCTTGCGCTCTTCCAGCGAGGCCACGTTGGCGCCGAAACCGATCGAGGTCGACTTGCCGCGCGCAGAGATGATCTTGTCGAGGCCGGCGAAGGCGCCGCCGCACACGAACAGGATGTTGGTGGTATCGACCTGCAGGAACTCCTGCTGCGGATGCTTGCGCCCGCCCTGCGGCGGCACGGAGGCCACGGTGCCTTCCATGATCTTCAAGAGCGCCTGCTGCACGCCCTCGCCCGACACATCACGGGTGATCGAGGGATTGTCGGATTTGCGCGAAATCTTGTCGATCTCGTCGATATAGACGATGCCGCGCTGCGCGCGCTCGACATTGTAGTCGGCCGACTGCAGCAGCTTGAGAATGATGTTTTCCACGTCCTCGCCGACATAGCCCGCCTCGGTGAGCGTGGTGGCGTCGGCCATGGTGAAGGGCACGTCGAGGATGCGCGCGAGCGTCTGCGCCAGCAGCGTCTTGCCCGAGCCGGTCGGCCCGATCAGCAGGATGTTCGACTTCGCGAGCTCGACGTCGTTGTGCTTGGACTGGTGGTTGAGCCGCTTGTAGTGATTGTGGACGGCGACCGAGAGCACCTTCTTGGCGTGGTTCTGGCCGATGACATAGTCGTCGAGAACCTTGCGGATTTCCTTCGGAGTCGGAATCCCGTCGCGCGACTTCACCAGCGAGGACTTGTTCTCCTCGCGGATGATGTCCATGCACAGCTCGACGCACTCGTCGCAGATGAACACCGTGGGGCCCGCGATGAGCTTGCGCACTTCGTGCTGGCTCTTGCCGCAGAACGAGCAGTAGATTCTCCGTCAGACTCTTCCGCACATTGGCCAGGGCTTTCCGTGACCGGCGGACACCTCAACACGTCCGCCTATAAGCGCCCACGCTAAGCGAAGCAATTTTCGCGCCGGAACTCCAGCACGGCGAGACCTGAACTTTCGGGCGGCCCGCTCGCCCCTTCTAAACCCCACACCATAACCGAAGCATGCTAACGAGGCGCTAATCAAGAATCTATTAACGATAACCTCCCACCCACAGGCGCAAAAGCGGCCATTGTGGGGCGAATCTGCCTCGCAAACAGGCGTCCCCAGGCCATCCGGCCTCAGGAAGAGGCCGGCGGGGTGGGCAATAGTTCCTCAGGCCGCTTCTCGATTACGTTGTCTACCAGCCCGAAATCCTTGGCGGCTTCGGCGGTCAGGAAGAAATCGCGCTCCAGGGCATCCTCGATCTTCTTCAAAGCCTGGCCGGTATGCTTCACGTAGATTTCGTTCAACCGCTTCTTCAGGTTCAGAATTTCCTGGGCGTGAAGCATTATATCGGTGGCCTGACCCTGGAACCCGCCGGACGGCTGGTGCACCATGATGCGGGCGTTGGGCAGCGCAAAACGCATGTCCTTGGCGCCTGCGGCCAATAGCAGCGACCCCATGGATGCGGCCTGCCCGACACAGAGGGTTGAGACGGGCGGACGGATGAACTGCATGGTATCGTAGATTGCCATGCCGGAGGTCACCACCCCGCCCGGCGAATTGATGTACATGGCTATCTCTTTCTTCGGATTTTCGGCCTCCAGGAACAGGAGCTGCGCCACCACCAGCGTGGAGACGCCGTCCTCGATCGGCCCGGTGATGAAGATGATCCGCTCCTTGAGCAGCCGCGAATAAATGTCATAGGCCCGCTCGCCACGATTGGTCTGCTCGACCACCATGGGGACCAGATGTTGCATGTAGAAATCGGCGGGGTCTTTCATTTCAACTCCTTGCAGCCCGCGAATCGCGGCGGCCAGCTTAGCCGCCGCCTCCACGGGCGGCGATCATCTATTCTGCCGTGAGCGCCGCCGCAAGCAGCGAAATACCTCAGGCGGCGGCGTCGTCTTCTTGCTTGTAGAGCTCCTCGCACGGGACCTGCTTGTCGGTCACGTCGGCGAGCTCCAGCACGAAATCGACCACCTTCTCCTCGAAGATCGGGGCGCGCAGGCCGGCCACCGCCTCCGGATTTTGGCGGAAGTGGTCCCACACCTGCTGCTCGCGGCCGGGAAACTGACGCGCCTGCTCCATGACCGCGCGGCTCAGCTCCTCCTCACTCACGGTGATGTTGTTCTTCTCGCCGATCTCGGCCAGCACCAGGCCGAGGCGCACCCGCCGCTCGGAAATGGCGCGATATTCCTCCTTCGCCTTCTCCTCGGTGGTGTTCTCGTCGGCGAAGGTTTTTTTCTCGTTCTCCAGCTCCTGCAGCACCGACTTCCAGACCCGGTCGAACTCCTCCTGCACCAGGGTCGGCGGTGGCTCGAACTGGTGGCGCTTGTCGAGCTCGTCGAGCAGGGCACGCTTGACCTTCTGGCGTGACACGGCAGCGTGCTCCTGTCCGAGCCGCTCCTTGACCATCTCGCGCAGTTTGTCGAGCGATTCCAGGCCGAGCGACTTGGCGAACTCATCGTCCACGACGACGCTGCCCGGCGTCTCGACCGTCTTGGCGGTGACGACGAATTCCGCGTCCTTTCCGGCCAGATGCTCGGCCTGATAATGCTCTGGAAATTTGACCTGGAGGGTGCGGGTCTCGCCGGCGGAGATGCCGACGAGCTGGTTTTCGAAGCCCGGAATGAAGGTATTCGAGCCGATCAGAACGGCCGCGTCGTCGCCGCTGCCGCCCTCGAACGGCTCGCCTTTGATGGTGCCGGCATAGGAGATGGTGACGCGGTCGCCCTCGGCCGCTTTGTCGCCTTCCCCTCTAGGCGTGTAGGGCTTGTTCTGCTCGGCGATGCGGGCGATCGCCTCGTCGACCTCGGCGTCGGCCACCTCGCTGACCGGCCGGGTGAGCTTGATGGACTTGAAATCGGTGAGCTCGATCGGCGGCACGATCTCCAGCGCCATGGTGTAGTCGAGGTCGCGCTTGCCGGCGATCACCTCTTCGATGGCGTCCTTTTCCTCCGGCAGCGTCACCGTGGGCTCGGCGGCGAGCTTGAAGCCGCGCTCGCTGACGATCTGGTTATTGGTGTCGCGCACGGTCGCTTCGATCACCTCGGCCATGGCGGAACGGCCATAGAGGCGCTTGAGGTGCGCGACCGGCACCGTGCCGGGCCGGAAGCCGTCCAGCCGCACGCGGCCTTTCAGCTCATCGATACGCGCATTCACCTTGGCGTCGAGCTCGGACGCCGGCACGACCACCTTGTATTGGCGCTTGAGACCTTCCGAGAGGGTTTCGGTAACCTGCATTGATCACACACTTCTTGCCGGCTCGAGCGCGGCGTTGGAGTTGAACGGATGGCGGGCCTGCCGCCCGCTCTCGAAAGCCCTCGGCCTGGTGCGGGCGGAGGGATTTGAACCCCCACGTCTTGCGACACTGGAACCTAAATCCAGCGCGTCTGCCAATTCCGCCACGCCCGCAAAGGGCAGTCAAAGACGTTCCTTGCGCCGCAATGGGCTTTCGCGCCAATGGGCCCCGAGGGCCTCGAAGGCAAGGCGCGCCAGCCCCTGCCTCGTCGGCCGGCGGGCTTATATCACGCGAACCCCTGGCAGTATCAATAAAAATAGGCCGCCTTGGCACCGCCTCAATAGCCATTTTCCCTGCCGTCGGATTCCTTCTCGCCCGCATCGGGCTAACGAAAATTGACCCGCGAATGATCAAACCCGCACCTTTACCGCCTTCCCTCACCCGCCGGCGCCTGCTGGCCGGTCTCGGCGCCAGCGCGACGGCGCTGGCCCTACCGCGGCGCTCGTACGCGGCCGAAACGGCGCCCGGCAGCACGCGCCTCCTGCATGTGCGGGCGGGCCAGGCCCCTTTGCGGGGCCAGGCGAAGCGCCGACGCCGATCTGGGGCTATGATGGCATGAGCCCCGGCCCCACGCTGCGGGTCCGGCAGGGCGAAGAGCTGAAAGTCCGGCTGGTCAACGACCTCGACCAGCCCACGGTGATCCACTGGCACGGGCTCAGACTGCCCAACGCCATGGACGGGGTGCCCTTCCTCACCCAGCAGCCGGTGGCGCCGGGCGCGAGCTTCGACTACCGATTCGCGCCGCCCGATGCCGGCACCTTCTGGTACCATACCCATTTCGGCTCCATCGAGCAGATGGCCCGCGGGCTCTACGGCGTGCTCATCGTCGACGAGCCTAAGCCGTTCGCGATCGACCGCGACCTCGTGCTGGTGGTGGACGACTGGCGGCTGATGGACAATGGCGAAATCCAGCCAAGCTTCGGCAATTTCCACGACGCCATGATGGCCGGCCGGCTCGGCCAGTACATCACCCTCAACAGCCAGGACATTCTCGATCTCAAGGTGAGGGCCAACGAGCGCCTCCGGCTGCGCCTGGTCAACACCGCCAATTCGCGCATTTTCCGCTTGCGCATCGCCCACCACGCTGCCCGGGTGATGGCGGTCGACGGCCAGCCCTGCCCGCCCGAGCTGGCGCCCGACGGCGTGCTGCGGCTGGCACCGGGCACGCGCATCGACATGTTTCTTGATGCGACGCTCGAACCGGGCGCCAAGGCGCCCATCCTGGTCGACGACCTGCGCGGCGGCTGGCTCGAAGTGGGCAACCTGGTCTACGAGCAGGGGGCGCCGCTGCGGCCGGCGCCGTTGCCGGAGCCGCCGCCCTTGCCGGCCAATCCGCTGCCGCCCAAGCTGGATCTCGCCAACGCGCTCAAGCTCGACGTGCCGCTCGACGGCGGCGGCATGGCCATGATGATGGGCGGCCTGCGCCCCGGCAGCTTCAAGGGCCAGGGCGTGCCGCCGAAGCGGCGCATCTGGGCGCTGACCAGCGTTTCGGCAACCGGCCACGACGGGCCGCCGCTGTTCACGGTCGCGCGCGGCCGCACCGTGGTACTGAACTACATCAACCGGACTATGTTTCCCCACGCCATGCATGTGCACGGACACCACTTCCGCGCCTTCGACGACAGCGGCGAAGGCTTCCGGCCCTACCGGCTGGACACCGTGATCGTCGACGTCAAACGCTCGGTGCGCACGGCCTTCGTCGCCGACAATCCCGGCAAGTGGATGATGCATTGTCACATGATCGAACACATGGCCGCCGGCATGGCGGCCTGGTTCGAAGTGACTTAGCACCCCAGCATCGGCAGCAGTCGCCGGTAGACCCGCGGCAACTCCTCGGGCAGGTCCTCCGAAATCAGGCCCGGGCCGAAGCTGGCCGCCGCCTCACCGTGCAGCCAGGCCGCCGCGCAGGCCGCCTCAAAGGCGGGCATGCCCTGCGCCATCAGGCCGGCGATCATGCCGGTGAGCACATCGCCGGCGCCGGCGGTCGCCAGCGTCGCTGGCGCGCTTTTCGCGATCGAAGCGCGGCCGTCGGGGTCGGCGACCACGGTGTCGGGCCCCTTCAGCAGCACGACAGCCTTGCAATATCCAGCCGCTAGCCGGGCTCTTTCAAGTTTTGATTTTGGTTCATGTTCTTCGATCAACGCTTTAAAAAGACGAGAGAATTCTCCTTCATGGGGGGTCAACACCACGCCCCGCCCCGGCCGTGCGGCGATACCTGAGGCCAGCCCCGCCGGCTCTTCGGCAAAGCTGGTCAAGGCATCGGCATCGAGCACCACGGCGGCTTGGCTGGCCAGCGCCGCGCGCACCTGTTCCCGCATCGCCGGGCCGACCCCGCCGCCCGGCCCTAGCGCCACCGCGTTACGCCGCGTGTCGGCGAGGAATTCCGCCAGCTCGGCCGGACCGTCCACCGCCCGCACCATGATCGCCAGGCTCGCCGCCGCATTGATGCCAGCGCCTCGCGCGGGCTCGCGAGGGTGACCAGGCCCGCCCCCGCCCGCAGCGCGCCGCGCGCCGCCAGCCGTGCCGCGCCGGTGAAGGATAGCCCGCCCGACACCACCACGGCATGGCCGCGCGAATATTTGTGGCCTTGCGCCTGCGGCAGCGGGAACGCGCGCGCCCACAGCGCCGGCTCGTTGGCGAAACTCGCCGGCCTGACCCGATCGAGCGCGCTCGCCGGAATGCCGATATCGGCGACGGTGAGCGCGCCGCAATGCAGTCGGCCGGGCAGCAGCAAGTGTCCCGGCTTGCGCCGGAAGAAGGTCACTGTGCGGGCGGCCTTGACCGCTGCGCCCATCACCGCCCCGGTGCTGCCATTGACGCCGCTCGGCAGGTCGACGGCGACGACCGGCGCTCCGCTGGCGTTCATGGCCTCGATCATGGCGCGCGGGAGCCCGGCAACTTCGCGGTCGAGCCCGGCCCCGAACAGCGCGTCGATGACGACTTGC
>JARRNI010000346.1:0-6284 GCA_037385125.1 Pseudolabrys sp. | reverse complement strand
CTTGCCGGACAAATCTGTGTCAGCAGATGGAAACTCCATCTCAGGTTACATCATTAAGATCGCGGGGCTCGGAGGCTATCTTGCGCGCGCCAGTGATGGGCCCGCCGGAAACATGGTCATGTGGCGCGGCTTGGCGCGACTCTCCGACATCGAATTTGGCGCTCTATCAGGAGCAAAACTTGTGGGTAATTGAAAGCTTCACCGGATGGTTACGGTTCAGAAAAGGCGGTCAGGTTAGTACGACGGCGGGCAAAGCCGCCTAACTCGGTTGAGAAGGAAGGACAGTGGACGTCGACCTGTGCTCTAGGCCCCTTTCCAGAGTGCCAGGATGACCCGTAGAATGCCCGTTCTGAGCCTTCAGGGGGGGCCGATGAAACGGCGCGACTTTATCAAGTTGCTCGGCGGAACGGCTGCCGCATGGCCGCTTATTGCGCGCGCGCAGCAAATGACGCGGATGCGGCGGATCGGCGCGCTTATGGACTTTAGCGAGTACGATCCGCAATCAACAATCGGAACCTCGGCTTTCGAGCACGGTTTGGAGGAACGGGGCTGGAAACTCGGCACCAACCTGCAGATCAAGTACCGATGGGCCAACTATCCCAATCTTTTATTGAAATTTGCGCATGAACTTGTTGCGCTCGCTCCCGACGTTATTCTGGCTGTAGGTGGTTCAAGTGCGAGCGCTTTGCAGGAGGTGACCCGCACGATACCGGTCGTATTTATGGAAATAAGCGATCCGGTCAACCGCAGATTAATTACGAGCATGGAGCGACCGGGCGGTAACTTCACAGGACTTATAGAGTTCCAACCTGGCATAGGCAGAAAGTGGCTGGAATTGCTCAAACAGATTGCGCCTGCTGTGACGCGAGTGGCGGTTATCCAGGATCCTAGCCGATTTGCCTGGAGAAACCTCCTAACTTCCATTGAGAAAGCGGCGTCGACATCCAGTGTGAAGGTGAGCCCGGTCGACGCACGTGACGGTGTGAAGATGGAGCGCATGATAACTACTTTTGCAAGCAGCCCGAATGGCGGTCTGATGGTGACGCCAAACACGTTTTCGGTGCTCATGCGGGATCGGATCATCGCGCTTGCGGCTCGGCATAAACTGCCTGCGATTTACTTCAACCAACTCTTCGTTACTGATGGCGGTTTGGCGTCCTATGCCCCCGATACGAGCGACCAGTACCGCCGCGCGGCAGGCTACATCGATCGCATCCTCAAAGGAGAAAAGCCGGCCGACATGTCGATTCAAGCGCCGACCAAATTTGAGTTCGTCATAAATCTCAAGGCTGCTCAAACTATCGGCCTCAACATTCCTGCGGGTGTGCTCGCCGTCGCGGACCGCGTCATTAAGTGAGCCAGCGGCCTTGTGTTGTGCCGCACTGAAAGGCCGGCACGGCGCTTTTGGTTGGCAACCGGACACGGGGGCGGCATCGCTTAAATGGCGCTGATGCTCCAGAGCTGCTGATCCCGCATTTCCACTTTGAGAGTGAGTTTGGGAAGATCAACAGACTGGAGCAGACATTACAGAAACGACGCTCTGACCAGCATGGGACTTCGACAGCGTGCGCCACCGAATTTGGCGCGCTTTGCAGCGATAGCACTAGCTTTGGCGACAACGATTCGGTATGATTTAAAATGCTTGAAGAGCACACTAACCGGCGGCTCGCGGCCATTCTGGCGGCTGACGTGGCCGGTTATAGCCGTCTGATGAGTCACGATGAAACGGGCACGCTAGCAGCACTTCGAGGCCACCGCTCTGGGTTAATCGACCCGGCCATCGGCCGCCATCATGGGCGGATCGTGAAATTAATGGGTGACGGGCTACTGGCAGAATTTGCCAGTGTAGTGGAAGCAGTCGATTGCGCGGCCGAAATTCAGCGCGAAATGGCCGCACGCAATGCCGGGACCAAGCGCCCGATCGTGTTCCGCGTCGGAGTGCATCTCGGCGACGTGATCGTGGAGGGTGATGATCTCTATGGGGATGGGGTAAATATTGCCGCACGCTTGGAGAGTATCGCTGAGCCCGGCAGCATCTGCATTTCCCGCCAAGCCTATGACCAAGTGCGTAAGCACCTGTCGCTCGACTACCGCAGCCTCGGTTTGCAAAACTTAAAGAATATTCCCGATCCGATCGAGGCTTTTGCCGTCAGAGGTGACGGCTTAGCTGTTGCTGATGAGCGTCAAGAAATCCGCTATTGCCGTGCGTCCGACGGAGTAAGGCTCGCCTACGCGGTCAGTGGGCATGGGCCGCCGCTGGTGAAGACCGCCAACTGGCTGAATCATCTTGAATACGACTGGGAAAGCCCTGTCTGGGGGCACGTGCTGCATGGACTTTCACAGGATCATACACTCGTGCGTTACGACGCACGCGGAAACGGACTTTCCGACTGGGATGTCGCAGAAATCTCCTTGGATGCATGGGTTGCTGATCTCGAGGCGGTAGTTGCTGACGCTGGTGTTGAACGATTTCCATTATTTGGCATATCGCAAGGATGCGCGATTTCGGTCGCCTATGCGGTGCGACATCCCGAGCGCGTTTCGCATTTAGTTCTATATGGCGGTTTCGCTCTCGGGGCGAGCAAGCGATCTCCAAAAGATGCTGAAAGGCGCAAAGCTTTGGCTACGTTGGCAAGCCTCGAATGGGGCGCTGACAGTCCGGCATTTCGACAAATGTTCACCCTTCAGTTCATGCCGGAAGGATCGAAAGAGCAAATTAATGCGTTTAATGAATTACAACGCCGTTGTACGTCCCCCGCGTGCGCCGCACGCTACATAGAAGCCGTCGGCGATTTCGATGTTGCCGACATCTGTTCGAAGGTAACAGTGCCGACTCTTGTAATGCATGCCCGCGGCGATCTCATCGTTCCTTTTGAGTCGGGGCAAAAATTGGCTGCTCTCATCCCGGGCGCTAAATTTATTGCACTTCAGAGCAGGAATCATTTACTGCTCGAAAACGAACCTGCCGCAGAGCGATTCTTTGAGGAAATCAGTTTGTTCGTCAGCGGTTGATTGAACCGACGCTAATTTCTCGCCTGCCCAGCAGGAGGACTCGTATGGCCACCGCTGAAGAAATTAACGCGGACATGCTTGCCTTCTGGAACGGGAAGGGCGGCAACACTTGGGTAGCTAGACAGGAGCACACCGACATAGCGCTCACGCCAGTGACGACCGCCTTGCTCACCTTTGCCGCGCCGCGCGCTGGCGAACGGGTGGTGGACATCGGCTGTGGCGCGCCGACGCTGGAGTTTGCGCGCGCCGTCGGTCTCAACGGCCGCGTGGCGGGGTTGGACATCTCCGGGCCGATGCTGGCTGAGGGTAAGAAGCGCGCGCGCTGCCGGTATCGCCAATGTCGATTGGCGACAGGCCGATCCCGCCACAGCGGGGCTGGACGAATACAATTTGTTAATATCGGCCTTCGGCGTGATGTTCTTCGGCGATAGGGTGGCTGCATTCACCAATATGCGCCATGGTGCCGCTTCGGACGCGCGCATGGCGCTCGTGTGCTGGCGCACGCTGGCTGAAAACCCGTAGATGGAGGTGCCGATGACTGCAGTTGCGCAGCACCTGCCGCCGCGGCCGAAGCCGGTCCCGAATGCTCCTGGAATTTTCGCCTTCGCCGATCCAGAGCATGTCACCGAGGTTCTGAGTGCGGCCGGCTGGGCGCCGCCGCGTTTCGAGAAACTCGACATGGATCTCGATATTGCAGCCGGCCGCGGGCTGAGGAGGCTGTGGTTCAGTCAACCCAAATCGGCGCTGTGAACAGTTGGCTACGCAACCAGCCGGCAGAGCTCGTCTGGGAGGTCGTCACGGAAAGGCGAGTTCTCTGGGACGGGGCCGATGGTCACCCGACCGGGCCGACGCCAGCGGCCCGACGGACGGCCAAGCAGGGTATTCCCTGGGCCCGGCCGGGGCCCGACCGCGGTCGGCCGGACACTCCTGGCCACCTGTGGGACAGCAGGGCCAGCCTCGGCTTTTCTGCGACCTTGCACCAGGCCATTCGGCCCGCGCGGTATTGGGCTAAGATCGGTGCAAAATGGGGACCTTAAAGAAACGTGGCACGACCAGCGCCTATATTCTCGCCTGGCTTCGATCGGATTTGTTTGCACGCAGCAAATGTGGGGCGGAGCCATCTCAGCTCAATGGAGCGTTTTTCGCTATTCGCTGGACCGGACCCCGACATTGCCTGTGAATAAGCGGCGGCAGGTCATCCCCCATCGGCGTTTGGAACCCATACCATCCCACATTTCTTGATTGTGGTCGACGTGAATGTTGGGCGACACGTCAGCACGAATAATGTAAATGGAAAGCAGCGCCTACTTTTAGGGCCGCATTGGCGGTGGCATTGACGACAGCCATCGGGATAATGTTCGGGATGGTGGTCTGGCGTGTCCCGCCATATCCTTCGAATCGACTTGCTGGCGAGATGACGAGTGACGTCAAAGAAGACACTAAACGCCAAAAACCTTGAGGCCCTTGGGGCCCAGCGGCTAGCCGAGTTGCTAATCGAAATAAGCGCTCGAGATGGCTCTGCGAAGCGCCGCTTGCGGCTTGAACTCGCCGGAGCGGAAAGTCCTAGTGAGGTTGCCAAGGAGGTGCACAAGCGGCTGGCCATGATCGCGCGGTCCCGCTCCTTTGTCGACTGGCAGAACCGACGGGCGCTGGTTGATGACCTGGAAACACAGCGCCGAGCCATAATCGGACAGGTTGGTAGGGCCGATCCTGCAGGAGCCGTCGATCTAATGTGGCGATTCCTGGCGTTAGCCAATTCGATCTTTGAGAGGTGCGACGACAGTAGTGGGACGGTGGTCAATGTCTTCCACTCGGCGGCCGGCGACCTTGGCGAGATTGCCAAGGCGGCAAAGGCCGATCCGTATAAGCTCGCGGAGGAAACATACCAGGCGCTGATCAAGAACGACTATGGCCAGTACGACAACCTCATCAGCGTACTGACGCCAGCTTTGGGGCGGGAAGGATTGGAGCACCTGAAACAGCGCATGATTGACCTGTCCAATGCCCCAATCAGGAAGCCTGCAAACAAGGAACGAGTGGAGATTGGTTGGTCATCTGCGGGACCGATTTACGAAGACGAGATTGCTGAGCGATCGAGGGTAAGCACTGTGCGGATTGCGCTCATGGAAATTGCTGATGCGCAGGGTGACGTTAATTCCTTCATCGGCCAATACGACGAAGAGACCAGAAAGATACCGAATATCGCCGCTGAGATCGCTCAACGGCTCCTAGCGGCAGGCCGCGTGGAAGAGGCCTGGCAGACGATCGAGGCCACCGTGCATCGCCGGAGTGGTAGTTGGGACTGGCCGGATTTCGAATGGGAACGACTCGCAGATTTCGACGATTTCGAGGCCGAGGAAAGGGCGCTCAACTTTGCACAACGTTCTGGCACCCTGCTTCAAGCTTTATCCTTCCTCGTTTCATGGCCAGCGCTGGAACGGGCGGCGAACCTTGTAATTCAACGTGCTGATGAGTTGGACGGTGACCACTATGAAATCCTGACTCCAGCCGCCAACGCGCTCGCCGGCAAGTATCCTCTTGCCGCTACGTTGGTGCTAAGAGCGATGATCGATTTCTCTCTTACGAACGCTCGGTCCAGCCGATATAAGCATGCCGCACGCCACCTACTTGACTGTTCCAGTCTGTCGTCGGCGGTCGGGAGTTTCGGGGTCTTTGAGACGCACGACGCCTACGAGGTTCGGTTGCGCCGCGAGCATGGGAAAAAGCTTTCATTTTGGAGTTTGGTTGTTTAGTCGCCCGTAAACAACGCCCTAAGCCATTGAGCGTGAGTCGTTTTCTGGGGATTTTCCGGGTTGAGATTACAAGCTTTTCGGGTCTGGAGGGGCGGAAGCTTGCGATTTTCTGTGGTTGCATCGGAGGGATCGATGCGACCGAAGCAGCGCAAGACCACGGACGAAGGCGATCTGTTCCGGGCCAGGCTCGACCAGATCATCGACATGAAGCACGAGTTGGTACAGTTCGCAGGCCAGCTCGATTGGGTCTGGCTCGATGATGAGATCGCGCCGCTTTACAGCGAGAAGGGCCGCCCCGGCATCGCGAGCCGCTTCGTCGTCGGGCTCTCGCTGCTCAAGCACATCTACGCGCTGTCGGACGAGGGCGTCTGCGAGCGTTGGGTCTATGATCCCAATTTCCGTGTGCCACGAGCGCTGGCGGGGACGTCGGCGATGCTGTGTCGAAGATGGGAGAGGGCCTCCCGGAGCCGTCCTGCAGGGGCTGGCTCCAAACCACCTCATGCTGCTGCGTTCAAAAGG
>JARRNI010000345.1:0-12584 GCA_037385125.1 Pseudolabrys sp. | reverse complement strand
GTCGGCGGAAGTCGCAATCAGAAAGAGGGCAGGATAACGGTTGGCTCCAGCTCGGCCATTTTGCGCGACTGCTCGAAGCCATGCATGCTGAGGTGCCACTGCAGGGCGACCACGGTCCCTTTGACCGGCTGCAGTAGGCTTGTGCTCATGGCCGCGGAGATCGTGAGCCAGAGCGGAATCGACAGCGCCATCGGCGGCGCGAAGGCGGTCTCCACGGCCAGCACGATCGGCACCAGGATGTGGCCGGTGATGACGATCACCAGATAGGCCGGGAAGTCGTCGGCGCGGTGGTGATGCAATTCCTCGCCGCAATGGGGGCACGTGTCCGCCACCTTAAGAAAGGCGCGGAACATGCGGCCCCTGCCGCAGGCGGGGCAGTGGCCCCGGAACCCCTTCCACAATTTGTCGACGGTCGGGTTACGCAGGCTCGGCAGCGCGGGGGCGGGCCTGAGCTCGAGCGGGTCGGCCTTGAACTCCATGGTGTCCCATCAAGCCTTGTTGCGGAAGCGCAAGCCCTCACATAGCGCTCCCGGGCCGCCTTCGCCAGCACAAGCCTGCAAGGCTGCCCTGCGGCGCGGGGTCGCTCGCCTTGCCTCGCCCGGGTAGGCCCCTAGGATGTGCGCAAGGCCTTTAACAACAAAAGGAAACGTCATGCTCAGCGCCGCGAGGAACGACATGCTCACCCGCGTCGGGCCCAGCACGCCCATGGGCGAGTTGCTGCGGCGGTACTGGATGCCCATTGCCGGCGCGAGCGAGCTCGAAGCCGACCCGATCAAGCCGGTGCGCCTGATGGGCGAGGACCTTGTGCTCTATCGCGACCGCTCGGGCGGCTACGGCCTGGTGGCGCGCCACTGCCCGCACCGCGGCGCCAATCTCGCCTATGGCATGGTGGAGGAGAGCGGCATCCGTTGCTCCTACCACGGCTGGAAGTTCGACCACGCCGGCGCCTGTATTGAGCAGCCTTACGAGGACATCGCCAATCCCAATCGGAAATCGCGTGACGGCTGCGCCATCGCCGGCTATCCGGTGCGCGCGCTGGCCGGCCTGTTGTGGGCCTATATGGGTCCGCAGCCTGTGCCCGAGTTGCCGGTGTGGACGCCATTCACCTATGAAAACGGCTTCCGCGAGATCGTCACGGCGGACGTTCCCTGCAACTGGTTCCAGTGCCAGGAGAACTCGATCGATCCGGTGCATTTTGAATGGATGCACGAGAACTGGAGCGCATCCTTGCGCGGCAGCAATACGCAAGCCGCCCGCCATCTCAAGCTCAAGTTCGACGAATTCGAGCACGGCTTTGTCTACCGCCGCATCCGCGAGGGTGGCGACGAGAGCGATCCGAACTGGACCATCGGGCGCGTCGCGCTGTGGCCGAACGGCTTCTATCTCGGCATGCACTTCGAGTGGCGCGTGCCGGTGGACGATGAGAATACGCTGAGCATCAGCTGGTACTTCATGCGGGTGCCGAAGGGCCGCGAGCCCTATGTGCAGGACAGCGTGCCGGTATGGACGAGCCCGGTGCGCGACGAAAACGGGCGCTGGATCGACAGCCATGTCATCAACCAGGACATCATCGGCTGGGTCGGGCAGGGCCGCATCGCCGACCGCACCAAGGAGAACCTGCGCTCGAGCGACGTCGGCATCGTCGAGATGCGCAAGCGCTTCTTCGCCGACATGGACAAGGTTGCGAAGGGCGAGGACCCGTCCGGCATCATCCGCGATCCTGCCGCCGCGCGATGCGTCGATCTGCCCGACGTGATGCGCAAATACAATATCGAGGGGGTGCCGCTTTCCGACTACGCCAAGCACCCCCTTCTCAAGGAACGCCTGGCCGGTTTCCGTCACCACTACGGTCAGCCGGCGGATGTGCGCCGGGCGTTCGAACAGGCGATGGGGATCTAGCTACTCTGCCGCGATCCCCGGCGCGGCCTCGTCGAGCGGTGCGGTCGTGGCGTCGTAATCATAGAGCCAGCCGCTGTTGGTGCGCCCACGCATCCACACATTGCGGTGCGAGGTGATCTGGATCTGCGCCGTGCGCGCGCGGCGGTGCGCTTCGAAGGTGCAGAAAGCGCCGGCGACATCATCGTACCCGAAACATTCAAGACAGCGCGCCATCACCATGGCGTCCTCCAGCGCCTGCGCCGCGCCTTGCGCCATGGTTGGCGTCATGGGGTGGGCCGCATCGCCCATCAGCATGATGCGGCCCGCGCTCCAGCGCGGCATCGGATCGCGGTCGGCGATCGCCCATTTGTGCACTAGAGCTCGTCCTGCCGCGGGTTGAGGTAATAGATCACGATGTGGCGGTCCGGGCCCCACCATTTGCAATTGTCGTCGAGCGTCAGGCCGCCGAGACGCGCCGTCGGAAACACCGCGCGGTAGGCGACGTTGCCGGTGAAGCGCGGCTCCCCCGCCCCGAACAGGATTTCGCGCGCGCGCGAATGCAGGCCGTCGGTGGCGATCACGATGTCTGCGCTGGCCGAGCCGCCATCGGTGAACGTCAGCGTCACACTGGTTTCGTTCTGGCTGAGATCGGCTAGCTTCTTGTTCAGCGCGATTCGTTCGGCCGGCACGCGTGACAGAAGCGCCGCGTGCAGGTCGGCGCGATGGCCGAGCAGATAAGGTGCGCCGTGGCGTTCTTCGGCCTCGGCGCCGAGCGTCAGCTCGTTCTGCATGTTGCCGGTGTCCCAGGTGCGGTTGCGCCAGTAACGCGGCTGGAACGCGACCGAACGGATATGCGCTTCGAGGTCGAGCGCGCGCAGCACGCGCAGCGCGTTCGGGCTCATCTGGATGCCGGCGCCCACGCGCGCGAAGGCCTTGGCTTGCTCGTAGACGGTCACAGCCCAGCCGGCGCGGTCGAGCAGCGCGGCTATCGCCAAGCCGCCCATGCCCGCGCCAAGCACAGCGATTTTCGGTTTGGCCGCCATTGGCACCGCCCTCATCCCGCCAGCCAGTGGATAAGCACCGGCACCAGCAGCGCGGTCAACAGCCCGTTCAAACCGAGCGCGATGCCGGCGAAAGTACCGGCGAGCGGCGACACCTGGAATGCGCGCGCGGTGCCGATGCCGTGCGAGGCGAGCCCCGCCGCGAAACCGCGCGCGGCGTAGTTTTTCAGCCGCAGGGCGTTCATCAGCGGAGTCACCACGATGGCGCCGGTGATGCCGGTGAGGATCACCAGCACGGCGGTGAGCGCCGGATCGGCGCCGATTTTCTCGGCGATGCCCATGGCAATCGCCGCAGTGGAGGATTTCGGCGCCAGCGCCAGCAGCGAGGCATGGTCGAGGCCGAAGGCGCGTGCCAGCACCACGGCGGATGCGATGGCCGTCAGCGAGCCGACCGCGAGTGCCGCCGCCATCGGCGCCGCCGTGCGTCGTACATGCGGCAGATAGCGGATGAGCGGCACCGCCAGCGCCACCGTCGCCGGCCCGAGCAGGAAGTGCACGAACTGGGCGCCGGCGAAATAGGTCGGGTAGTCGGTGCCGGTCGCTAGCAGCAGCGCCGCCACAAGGATCACTGCGATCAGCACCGGATTGGCGAGCGGATGGCGCTTTAGCGCGGCGGCGACGGCGTCGGCGGCCACATAGGCCACCAGCGTAGCGGTCAGCCATAACAGCGGCTTGCCAGAGAGATAGACCCACAGCGAGACGAAGGTGCTCACGGTTCGGCGGCCTCCGCGCTGTCGGCCTCGGTGTCGCCGGTCTCGTGGTGGTCGGCGGCGACTTCGTCGACGCCCATGAAGCGTGCCAGATATTCGAAGGTGAGCGCGGTGACGGCGAGCGTGATTACCGTCGCCAGCACGACGACCGCGATCAGCCGGGCGCCCTCGTGGCCGAGCGTGGCGAGGTTCTGCACCACGCCCACACCCGCGGGCACAAACAGCAGCGACAGATGCTTGAGCAGGCCGTCGGAGGCCTTGCCGACCGTCTTCGGCAGGGGCGCGCCCACGAGCATCAACAGGAACAGGAGCACCATGCCGAGCACGGGGCCCGGCAGCGGCAGCCCGCCCACGCGCACGATGACTTCGCCGGCGAGCTGACAGACCAGGAGGGCGGCGAGCGCGGCGAGCACTTTACCTCTCCCCGCTTGGCTCGGCCCTCATCCTGAGGAGCGCACCGTCAGGTGCGCGTCTCGAAAGATGGAGCGGCCCCATGCTTCGAGACGCGTCGCTGCCGCGACGCTCCTCAGCATGAGGCCGATAAAAGCTGCTCATTGTGGGCGCAAAGTCGATTAATACCGATGGCTGATCGGCAATTCCTCCGCCGGGAACAGCGAGATCACCCGGCAGCCCTTGTCGGTGACCACCATCTCCTCCTCAATGCGTGCGGCGGAATAGCCGTCGGTGGCCGGGCAATAGGTCTCCAGCGCGAACACCATGCCCTCCTTGATCTCGGTCGGATGGTCGAGCGAGACGACGCGCGAGATGATCGGCCGCTCGTGCAGGTTCAGCCCGAGCCCGTGACCGAACTGCAGGCCGAAGGCCGACAGCTCGTCGGGGAAGCCGAACTCCGGTGCCTTGGGCCAGGCTTCCGCCACCTCATTGGTCATCACGCCGGGGCGGATCAGCTCGATCGCCCGGTCGAGCCATTCGCGCGCTTTCTTGTAGGCGTCGTGCTGCACCGGCGTCGCCCGCCCCACGTTGAAGGTGCGGTAATAGCAGGTGCGATAGCCCATGAAACTCTGCAGGATGTCGAAGAAGGTCTGGTCGCCGGGCCGGATCAGCCGGTCGGTGAAATTGTGCGGATGCGGATTGCAGCGCTCGCCGGAAATGGCGTTCACCGCTTCCACGTCGTCGGAGCCGTGGCGATAGAGAAACTCGTTGACCTTGGCGACGATGTCGTTCTCGCGCACGCCGGGTTTGAGCTCCTCGTTGACCATGTGATAGGCGCCGTCCACCATGGCGGCGGCGCGGTTCAGCAGCGCGATCTCGTCGGCCGACTTGATCTCACGCGCCTCCAGCATGATCTGCTGGCCGTCCACGATATTCATGCCGGCCTTCTGCAGCTCGAACATCATCGGCGGCTCGATGATGTCGACGCCGACCGGCATCTTTTCGACGCCGGCCTCCTTGAGCAGCGCGAAGATCTCCTTCGCGTGCTTTTCCATCAGACCGAAGGCGGGCGCCACGGTGCCGCGCATGCCGAGCAGGCCTGCTTTGCAGTTCTCCGGCTTCAGCCAGGGCGCATAGAGCTTGTGGTGGACGGCGGCCGAGCCGAAGTCCCAGATGATCGGATCGCCTTGGCGGGTGAGCAGCGCCCAGCGGCAGATCTTGTCGCGCTCCCACTCTCCGATCTTGGTGGAGGTGATGTAGCGGATGTTGTTGACGTCGAAGACGAGCAACGCACCGCACTCGGAGTTTTCTAGCGCCTGCTGGGCGCGGCCGAGTCGGTAGCGGTGCAGGCGGCGGTAATCGACCCGCTCCTCGAAATCGACCCCCATGGTGCCGAGCGCGGGCAGCGCCCGGCCCCAGTTGTAGCGCGGATTGATGTCTTCGGCGCGGATCTGCACCGGCTCGCGCGTTCTCTCATCCATGGCGTCCTCCCTGAAATCTTGCGGGGCCGCACGCCGTCTTCGGCAGCGGTTCCGGGCGCGGTTATGCGCCTATCGGCCTTGCGACCGCAAGACTGTAACAGCTTTACGCGGGAGGGAGGGTGCAGGACGCCCGACGCGCAACGTCCCACCGGGCGAGGCTGCCCGATGGGACGTCATTGGAAAGTCAGGCTTGAAAGCGGCTTAGTGCATACCGGTGGTCGAGCGGGTCTTGCGCTTGGCGAGGTTCGGATTGCGGACGCAAGAGCCGTTCTCCGCCTTCTCGAACTTCTGGCAGGCGGCCAGCGTCTTGTAGCGGCAAGACATCTTGCCCATTGACGGCGCCCGCATGCACCAGGCGTTATGACCGCTGGTTGCAGCGGTGGCAGGCTGGACCATCACGCCGCCGGTCAGAAGCAACACAGCGGCAAAAGCGGAAAGCATATAGCCGAACTTCATAAGTCTCCTCCTTCTGGTGAATCTCGGAGTAACAACGTGCCGTTCACCGCAGCGTTCCAAAATTCACTGCTTTGATTTCTTAATTGTTCCATTCGGCGCGCGGAACCATAGCGTCCGCCGGTAAGCGTAAGTCGGTCGACGGTTGGAAATAGCGAGCGCCCTCCTTGAGGCGAGCTTCCTTTCTCGGTCTGCGCTAGGAGCGCGCGCCGTAAGCTCCGGGGCGCTCGCGCATGGCGCTTTGGTTCAGCGTGCACCAGCCGTTGGCGGGTGCTTCGTTCCGCTCACAACGCGTCAGCGAATTGTACGCGCAGTTGACTTCGGCGGTCCCGGTGTCGACCGTGCACCAGCGGCCGTGACCGTTGGTCAATCCGGGATTGGGCTGCGCCATGGCTCCGCCGGCAAGCAGCAAAGCGCCGGCGCCAGCGGCAAGTAGGTACGAGATTTTCATGGCTCTTCTCCTTCATTGGATACGAAGGAGCAACGCCTCATTGCGGGTCGCCGTTCCCTGCCTGCGCCGAATGGCGCGCGAGCGTACGGCGGCGGACCAACAAACTCATGCCGCGCTCTTCCTGCCCCACAGCCTTGCCGATGCGATGTCCGCGCCCTGGCGCAAGGACGCGAGCTTCAGCCACACCGCCGGCTCGATTACCCATTCACGGTTGGTGAAGGTTCCAAACCCGCAATCGGTGCCTGCGATCACCCGCTCGCGCTCGCCCACCGCGGCGACCGCGTCCTCGATGCGGCGTGCCACCACCTGCGGATGTTCGACGAAATTGCTGGTGGTCTCGATCACGCCCGGCACCAGCAGCATGTCCTTGGGCAGCGGGTGCTTCTTGAACGCCGCGTATTCGTGGGCGTGGCGCGGATTGGCGAACTCGATCGACAGCGCGCCGATCTGGGCGTCGTAGAGGGCGGGAAGGATCTTTTCCAGCGGAACGTCGTAGATATGCGGGCCTTCCCAGTTGCCGTAGCACACATGCAGCCGCACCTGCTCGCGCGGGATGCCCGCGATGCCCTCGTTTATCGCTGCGATGCCCCGCTCCACTGCCTTGACGAAGCCGGCGTCGTCGAGGTCGCGGTACATCATGGTGCGGTCCATGGCGAGATCGGGCGCGTCGATCTGCAATGTGAGGCCGGCTTTGGCGATCGCCTGGTATTCGTTCTTCATCTCGCGCGACAGCACGCTCAGATACTTGTCCTGGCTGCCGTAGAAGCCATCCAACATGGTCGAGGAAATAATGCCGGGGGAGGGCGCCGTCATGAAGGTCGCGGCGAACTTCTCGTCGGCTATTCTCTTGAAGCGGGCGATCTCGCTTTCCAGCGGCTTGACGTCGAGATATTTCAGCTCCGCCTGGCATTCGGGTGCGTTCTGCTGCTTGCTGACATGGGGAAAGCGCCGCATCACGCTCGCCACCAGCTCGGGGAATTCCTCGAATTCGCGCCCGCGACGGCGCTGCGATACCCCGCCGAAGCCGCTCATGCGCTGCGGCACGTAGGTCTGGAAGCCGACGCGCTGCTGCTCGCCGTCATTGCCGATGTCGATGCCCGCTTCCACCTGTTTGTCCACCACGTGGCGCACCGCTTTGTCCATTTCGGCGGCCATCTCGGCGGGGTCGAATTGCTCACCGGCCTCCCGGCGCACCAGCGGGTCGAATTGCTCACCGGCCTCCCGGCGCACCAGCAGGTCCGACAATTTCTCGTTGCGCGGCAGGCTGCCGACATGGGTGGTCAGAATGCGGTCCCGGCTGAACAGCATGGTCGTCGTCTCCATTGAAAGGGGGCGTCCTCGGGACGCGTGGATGGCGTGCACAATAGCCGCTATTGCCGCGGGTTACAGCGTTCACGGCGGGAAGTGGCGCCTTAACCAGCGCAGTGCTTGAAATATATTCGCATTGCAGGAGCGGCCCAGCCCTCGCATAATTCGCTCAAACAGGCGGGATTTGGGCCGCCGGGAGGAAACAATGTCAGTTGCTGAAGCGGTAGCGGTCCAGCCGGTGGGCGTGGTCCCACGTAACTACAATTTCGCCGCCGATGTCCTGCAGAAAAACCTCAGCCAGGGCCGCGCCGACAAGCCGGCCTATGTCGATGGTCGGCGCACGCTCACCTATCGCCAGCTCGCCGACCGGGTGGCGCGGTTCGGTGCCGCGCTGCGGGGCTTAGGAATCCGGCGCGAAGAGCGCGTCATCCTGGTGATGCTCGATACCATCGACTGGCCGACCGCGTTTCTCGGCTGTCTGAAGAGCGGCATCGTTGCCGTGCCGGTGAACACGCTGCTGGCCGAAGACGACTACCGTTTCATGCTGACCGACAGCCGCGCCAAATGCCTGGTGGTGTCCGAGGCGCTGTTCCCGAAGTTCGAGAAGCTCATCAAGGACTGCCCCGATCTCGAGCACGTTATCGTCTCCGGCGACAATCCGCACGGCTACCGGCTGTTCGAGGACGTCATTGGCGCCGACGAGCCGGAGGATTACACCGCGTCGACGGTGGCCGATGACATGGCGTTCTGGCTCTACACCTCCGGCTCCACCGGCAAGCCGAAGGGCGCGGTGCACGTGCATGCCAGTCTCAAGCTCACCGCCGATCTCTACGGCACGCCAGTCGCTGGCCTGCGCGAAAGCGATGTGGTCTATTCGGTGGCGAAATTGTTTTTCGCCTATGGTCTCGGCAATGCCCTGACCTTCGCGCTCAGCGCCGGCGCCACCATCGTACTCAATCCCGAGCGTCCGACGCCGGACGGCGTGGCGGCGCTGCTCAAGCAATATCCGGTCACGGCGTTTTTCGGGGTGCCCACCTTCTATGCGGCGTTTCTGGCAAGCCCGAGCGCGCCGGAGCGCTCCGAGGTGAAGATCGAGCGCTGCATCTCGGCCGGGGAGGCGTTGCCGGAAGAAATCTCGCGCAAATGGAAGGCGCGCTACGGCGTCGACATTCTCGACGGCCTCGGCAGTACCGAGATGCTGCACATCTATTGCAGCAACGCGGAAGGCGCGACCAATGACGGCACCAGCGGCAAGCCGGTGCCGGGCTATGACATCAAGCTGATCGGCGACGACGGCCACGAGGTCGCGCCGGGCGAACTGGGCGAGCTCTATGTGCGCGGGCCGTCCAGCGCGATCATGTACTGGAACAACCGCGAGCGCTCGCGCACAACTTTCCAGGGCGAATGGACCCGCTCGGGCGACAAATATTTCCAGGACGAGGAGGGCTACTACGTCTGCGCCGGCCGCCAGGACGACATGCTGAAGGTGTCGGGCATGTATGTCTCGCCCTTCGAAGTGGAGGCGGCGCTCGCCTCGCATCCGGAGGTGTTGGAGGCCGCGGTGGTTGGCTGGTTCGACGAGCAGAAGCTGGTCAAGCCCAAGGCCTTTGTGGTGTTGAAATTGCCCGACAAGGCGAGCGAGGAGCTTGCCCAAGTGCTGCGCGATCATGTCAAGCAGAAGCTCGCGCCCTACAAATATCCGCGCTGGATCGACTTCCGCACCGAGCTGCCCAAGACCGCTACGGGCAAGATCCAGCGCTTCAAGCTGAGGGCGGAGGGAAGTCTTTAATGCGATCAGCCGTCAACCATTCGGCTGTCATGTCCCGCGGGGGGACAAGAGAAAAACCTGAGCGGCATGCCAAAAAGGAAATGGCCAGCGCGAGGCCGGCCATGACATCCCTTTGCAGCGTTGAACAGCTTTACTCCGCCGCCTTCTTCGCGGCGCTGCCGTGCGCGGAGACGAGGTAGTCCGTCGCCGCCTGGACGCCGCCTTTCTTGATCGGAACGCCGGCAAGCTGCAGCGCCATTTCGGTGGCGCTCAGCGCGCCGATCATCGTGGCGTCGTTGATGTCGCCGAGATGGCCGATGCGGAAATACTTGCCGGCATATTGCCCGAAGCTGGCGCCGTAGGAGATGTTGAAGGTCTCTAGCGCGAGCGCGCGGAACTTGTCGGCGTCGTAGCCGTCCGGCATCATCACCGCGGTGATGGTCGGCGAAAGCTGGCCGGCATTCTGGTTGAGGTTTTGCAGCCCCCAGGCGCGCACTGCGCGGCGGGTGGCTTCCGCCAGCCGGTCATGACGCCCGAACACGTTGTCGAGCCCTTCCTCGTGCAGCATCTCGATCCCGACCGCGAGGGCCTGCACCATCTGCGTCGCCGGCGTGTAGGGGAAGAAGCCTTGCCGGTTCATGTTCAGCATGTCGTCCCAGGCGAAGAACGACTTCGGCATCGTGGCGGTCTTGTTGGCGGCCAGCGCCTTGTCGCTGATCGCGTTGAACGACATGCCGGGCGGCAGCATCAGCCCCTTCTGCGCGCCGCCGATCGAGACGTCGACGCCCCATTCGTCGTGGCGATAGTCGGTGGAAGCGAGCGAGGAGATGGTGTCGACCATGAACAGCGCTGGATGACCGGCGGCGTCGATGGCCTTGCGAATCTCCGCGATCGGTGTAAGCGCGCCGGTCGAGGTCTCGTTGTGCAGCACGCAGACCGCCTTGATCTCCTTGTTCTTGTCCTCGCGCAGGCGCCCTTCGATCGCGTTCGGGTCGACGCCGTGACGCCAGTCGGTCGAGATAAACTCCGGCTTGAGGCCGATGCGCTCGGCCATCTTCTTCCACAGCGTGGCGAACTGGCCGGTCTCGAACATCAGCACCTTGTCGCCCGGCGATAGGGTGTTGGTCAGCGCCGATTCCCAGGCGCCGGTGCCGGTGGCGGTGTACATGATCACCGGCTTGCTGGTCTTGAAGATGGTCTTGATGCCCTCGAGGGCCCGCTTGGTCAGCTCGGCGAATTCGGGCCCGCGGTGGTCGATGAGCGGGATTTCCATCGCCCGCACCACGCGGTCGGGCACGGGGGTCGGGCCGGGGATCTGGAGAAAATGACGACCGACAGCTCGCGACGAGTTCTTGGCCATTGGGGAACTGCTCCTGCGCAAGGATTTCAAGGGGTTTTCAAGGGGCTCCGGGCCCGTCGCCGGCCAGGGAGCGGCGCTTGCTGCCTTGAACTATGAATGCGACATTGCGGTCAAGCAAATTCCCGCAGGCTAGCGCGCCGTCATGTCGGGGCGGGCGGTCCAAGAAGGAAGAATGAAGGAAGAATGCCGTGGCGGTAGCCGTGCCCGGCCTGGAAAGGCGGCTGAAGGCCGAGTTGGGCGGTGACGTGCGCTTCGACCGCTTCACCTGCGGCCGCTATGGCACAGACGCCTCGCATTACCAGATCATGCCGGTCGGCGTGGTCGCCCCGCGTACAATAGAAGAAGCCGAACGGGCGATTGGATTTGCCCGGGCGGAGGGCGTCACCGTGCTCGCCCGCGGCGGCGGCACTTCGCAGGCCGGGCAGACCGTTGGCCAATCGTTGGTGGTCGACTGCTCCAAATACCTCACCCGCATCCTCGACCTCGACGTCAAGCGCGCGCGCTGCGCGGTGGAGCCGGGCGTGACGCTCGACGAGCTCAACCGCCAGCTTAAACCCCATGGCTTATGGTTTCCGGTCGACATTTCCACCGCATCAAGAGCCACGCTTGGGGGCATGGTCGGCAACAATTCCTGTGGCGGCAGGTCGGCACGTTATGGCACCACGCGCGACAACGTGGTGTCGATCGACGCCCTCTTGGCCGACGGCTCGCTCGCCCATTTCGGCCGGATCGGCGGCAGCCTTGCCGACGTCCCGGCGCCGCTGCGTCCGCTTGCCAAGGACCTCATGGCCATCGGCGCGCGCGAGAAAAGCGAGATCGCGGCCCGCTTTCCCAAGCTGCAGCGCCGGGTCGGCGGCTACAATCTCGACGCGCTCATCCCCGGCCGCAACAACATCAACCTCGCCCACGTTCTGGTCGGCTCGGAAGGCACGCTCGCCTTCTCGACCCGCATCGAATTGGCATTGTCGCCGCTGTTGCCGCGCCGCGCGGTGGGCGCCGTGCATTTCGGAAGCTTCTACGAGGCGATGAACGCCACCCAGCACATCGTCCGCCTCAATCCGATCGCGGTCGAATTGATGGACGCCACCATGGTGGCGCTGGCGCGCGGGATCGACATGTTCCGCCCCACCCTGGAAAAGTTCGTGCGCGGCGATCCGGCGGCGATCCTGCTGGTCGAGTTCGGCGACGACGACTACGAAGACAATCTGTTGAACCTCGCGCAGCTCAAGGAGCTGATCAGCGATCTCGGCTTCGGCTGGGACGAGCAGGGCGCCAAATGGGGCGGCGTGGTCGAGGTGCTGAGCCCCGAACTGCAGACCGCTATCGCCGACGTGCGCACTTCGGGTCTCAACATCATGATGTCGATGAAGGAGGAGGGAAAGCCTGTCTCCTTCGTCGAGGACTGCGCGGTGCCGCTCGAGCATCTCGCCGAATACACCCGCGAGCTCACCGAGCTGTTCGAGAAGCACGGCACGCGCGGTACCTGGTACGCCCATGCCGGCTCCGGCTGCCTGCATGTGCGCCCCATCCTCAACCTGCGCCAGGAAAAAGACGTCCACGCCATGCGCGAGATCGCCGAGGAGGCGTTCGCCATGGTGCGCTCCTACAAGGGCTCCCATTCGGGCGAGCACGGCGACGGGCTGGTGCGCTCGGAGTTCAATGAGATGATGTTCGGGCCGCGGCTCGCGCGCGCCTTCGAGCATGTGAAGGACCGCTTCGAC
>JARRNI010000344.1:0-8129 GCA_037385125.1 Pseudolabrys sp. | reverse complement strand
AATGCCCTTGGGTCGAATTGCCGAAGATCCAAACATTCGCCAGTCGCATCATTCCTATTTTATTCAAGCAGCCGACACGGCAGCTTTTGCGCTATACCAATGGTACGCGCCATCAAAATACATTCGCAAAAAGGGGGCGAGGACTTATCTGCTTCGGTTTAAGCCGGTACTTTGTTTAAAGGCGTCACGAACGCCATATGGTGTAGTAGAATTATAAAGGGAGGGGCGCCAACCCCTCCCCGGTGAAATCCTACTCCCCGGATAGCGCCGGCTTTCAGATTTCGCCATTCAATATAAGCCAAAAGCTAAAATAAATCAATGAGATGTAAGTGATTCAAAAGATTCGACTATTTCGAAATTGCCCACAGCATGTATTGCCCGGGCCCCTGTTCTGATCGCACAACGCCATTCTCCCGTTGAAGCCGCAGCGCGACACCTACGCGCTTGGTCATGATCCGCAGCAGTCGTTGGTCGTCCTTGTCCAAGGCGCGCTCCACAAACAATTGCAGGGCAATATCGCGGGTTGTGAGAGGCTCTGCGGCCTGCCGCAACACCGAGAGGCATATGCGGGTCATCTCGCCCCGATTGGACGAGTCCTTGGGCGGCCTGAAAGCCTTGGGCCGGATGGCCTCCACCTGAAAACCCGGGTCAAATTGGAGGATGGTGGCGTCCAGATTTTCGAGGTCTTGGACCATGCGCCGGAGCGCCTCATGGACCTTCTCAATGTCCCCGGCCAGTTCCGCCCGCCTTTTCACAAGGCCATTCATTACAAAGACGTTCATGCCGAAAACGGTAGCATTCCCGGCAGGATAGGCAGATAGGCTGAAAGGTGAGTTTGCTACCTAATGCCGGAATTGCTGGAAGCGTCGATGATCGCTTCGGTCGCCGGCGAGATCGAAGGCGGCGCACTCACCAACCGGCGGCCGTTCCGAGCCCACACCATTCGGCGTCGATGCCGGCGCTGGTCGGCGGGGGTTTACGCGCGCGGCCGAAATCTCGCTGTCGCATCACGGCGTGCTGTTTTTCGACGAGCTGCCGGAGTTCTCAGGCCAGGCGCTCGACTCGCTGCGCCAGCCGCTGGAGAGCGGCGAGGTCGCGATCGCGCGCGTAAACCCCCGCATCACCTATCCGGCGTGCTTCATGCTGGTGGCGGCAATGAACCAATGCCGCTGCGGCCGCGCCTCCGATCCCGGCTTTGCCTGCAAGCGCGGGCCGAATGCGCGCTGCGTCGCCGACTATCAGGCGCGACTGTTCGGCCCGCTGCTCGACCGCATCGACCTGCATATCGAAGTGCCGCCGGTGACCGCAGCCGACCTGATCCTACCGCCGCCGTCTGAAGGCTCGGCCGAGGTGGCCGCGCGCGTGGCGCGTGCCCGCGATGCCCAAGCCGAGCGCTACGCCGCACGCGGGCAGCCGCATGTGCTCACCAATGCGCAGGCGAGCGGGCCTTTGCTGGAAGAGGTGGCACGCGCCGACGGCGCTGGCTTGAGCCTTCTGCGCGACGCCGCCGACGCGATGCACCTATCGGCGCGCGGCTATCACCGCGTGCCGCGGGTCGCCCGCACGCTGGCCGGCCTTGACGGCGCCGATAAGGTCGGCCGCGTACACCTGGCCGAAGCGCTGTCCTATCGTGCATTGGCCGACGATCCGTGCAGCCCATGCGGCGTGACGGCCGCGCCGCGATACCCTTAACGAGCCAGTAACCACCTTGCCGTAGCCTCGTCACGGCCTGCGGCCGCACCCGAGGCAACCCGCATGACGCGTATCCGCATCGCTTCGTTGCTCGCGCTGATCGTCATGTCGCCGGTCGCGGCGGGCGCCGCCTATTTCGTCACCCACCCACATCTGGCGCCCTGCTTCGCCGCCGGCGCCACCGCCTATCGCTTCGCGCCCTCTGGCAAGGCCACCGTGACCGTGCGCATCGACAACGGAGTGCCGCATCCCGACCTGCGCATGCAGCTGGTCGACGATCCGGCCAAGGCCGATTTCGTGCTGGTCGACGGCGGCGGCTTTGACAATGCCTGCCGTAGCGCCAGTGCGATCGAGAGCATCCGCATCGACGACCACGCGCGCAAACCAAGCCTGACCGTCGCGCTGTCGCGCGCGCCCGCCCGATACAAGATTTTCGTGCGCTCCACGCGCTTTTCCGACCGGCAAGCCGCTGCCCTGTTCGCCGCGCTCTGGCGCAAAAGCGGGCCGGCCGCTGTCGGGAACGATACGCTCGCCCGCAACTAGAACGCGTTACGGCTCTTAACCCCATCTTTACCACATTCGCGCCGCCCGGCCTCACGGGCGCCTCGGAGGAATGGAATAGCAACACACGCGGCGCCAAATGGGCTGGCGCGACCGGAGCCCGCAGGAGAGCGCCGGCGCGGAAACCGAGGCAACCGCCGGCAGCCATGCGACGCCGTTCATTGCATCGAAAATCATCGCGCCCGAAATCGGCGGTCAAGCTGGTGCAGGTCGCGCGCACCCATTCGCGCAACAAGAAGGCGCTGATCCGGTTCGGCCGCGTCGCCGTGACCACGATTGCGGTGATCTCCGGCGCGTGCGGTTTCCTGATCGGCATTCTGCTGCAAAGGCCGAATTACAATCCCTATTCCTACGCCATGGGCGTGGCCGCGCTGCTCGCCGTCGCCTGCACGGTGATCGCCTATATGCGGGTGCGCCGCCGCGCGCTGCTGGCGAAAATGCGCAAGCTGGAAGCGCGCGTCGACGAATTGTCCGACCGCAACTGGGAGCTGGGCGAATCGGAAGAGCGCCTACGCAGCCTGCTGGAGGCGCAGGGCGATCTGATCGTGCGGCACGACGCCAACGGCAAGCTGACCTACGCCAACGACGCCTTCTGCGCGCTCGCCGGCAAGAACCGTGACGCGCTCATCCGCAAGCCGTTCGCGCTGCCGGTGCGCGAGCAGGGTCCCGTCTCGGTGCTTCCCGACAGCACCCGCATGCACGACCAGAAAATCGCGGGTGGCGCAGGCGCGCGCTGGATCGCCTGGCGCGAAGTCGCCGTGCGCAGCGAAAGCGGCGGCAGCGAAGTGCAGGGCGTCGGGCGCGACGTCACCGACCGGGTCGAGGCCGAGCACGCGCTCGAGAAGGCGCGCGACCAGGCGGAAGCCGCCAGCCGCGCCAAGTCGCGCTTCCTCGCCATGGTCAGCCACGAGATCCGCACCCCGCTCAACGGCATGCTCGGCATGGCCGATCTCCTGCTCGACACGAAACTGACTCCCGAGCAACGCACTTATGCCAAGGCCGCCCGCACCTCAGGCGAAACGCTCTTGTCGCTGATCGAGGAGGTGCTCGATTTCTCCAAGATCGAGGCCGGCAAGCTCGACCTCGAGCACCGTCCCTTCGCGCTGGCGCCACTGGTGGAGGAAACGGTCGAACTGCTCAGCCCGCGCGCGCAGGGCAAGGGCATCGAGATCGCATCTTTCGTCGACAAGCGGCTACCCGCCACGCTCGTCGGTGATGCTGCGCGCCTGCGCCAAGTGCTGCTCAATCTCGCCGGCAACGCCATCAAATTCACCGAGCAGGGCGGCGTCGCGGTTATCGTCGAACCGGACGACACGAGCGGCCACGTGCGTTTCCAGGTGCGTGATACCGGCGTTGGACTCAAACCCGAAGACAAAGCCCGCATCTTCCGCGACTTCGAACAGGCCGATGGCTCTTCCACGCGCAAGTTCGGCGGCACCGGGCTGGGCCTCGCCATCACCAAGCGCATCGTCGAGCGCATGGATGGGCACATCGGCGTGGAAAGTGCGCCCGGCGCCGGCGCCACCTTCACCGTCACGCTGCCACTGACCGCGGCGCTGACGGAGGACAATGAGGACAAATTCGCCGCGCCCGATCTTGCCGGCACTTCAGTGATGATCGTCGCCGCCGCCGAGATCGAGGCCTCGCTGCTTTCGCGCCGGCTTTCGCGCTGGGGCGCGCGCACCTGCGCCGCGCATGACGAGAAGATCGCCGCTGCGCTGCTGCCCGAGCGGCATTGGGATGCGCTGCTGGTCGACTATCCGCTCGCTTCCGCCATGATCGCGCAAGGCGATCTCGGCAAGCTCGGCGTTGCGCGCCGTATCGTGCTGATCCGCCCGACCGAGCGCCACGAACTGCCGGCACTAAAAACCGCCGGATTCACCGGCTATCTGGTCAAGCCAGTGCGCGCGGCCTCACTCGCCGCGCGCCTCGCGGCCAACGACACTTTCGAACACCCACCTGCCGAAGCCGCGCGCGAAGCGGCCGAGAGCACGACGCCCGTCCAAGACAAGAGCCTGTCGATCCTGGTGGCCGAGGACAACGAGATCAACGCGCTATTGATGCGCGCGCTGCTGACAAGACTCGGCCATCGGCCGACCATCGCCGACACCGGCGAAGCGGCGGTGGAGTCCTGGGCGGCTGCGCGCGCCGCGGGCAGCCCCTACGGTCTGATCTTCATGGACGTGCAAATGCCGGTGATGGACGGGCTGGCAGCCACGCGCCGCATCCGTGCCGCCGAAGCCGGTGGCCAAACGAAACCGACTCGTATCATCGCGCTCACCGCCAACGCTTATCGGGAAGACCGCGAAGCGGCGCTCGAAGCCGGCATGGACGGGATGCTGGTGAAGCCGCTTGACGCAGAGCGTTTGCGCGAAGCAATCGCGGACACGCCCGCGCACAACTCCAAAACGCTTGCCGCCTGACAGCCTTTCCGCATTGTCATAAATTCGTGTTGGGCCCATGCTGTACGGGGGTGTCGGCACGCGCCCGCTGAAGTCTCGCTGCAAACGGACACCCCATGGCTGACTTTCTCAATCCTCAGCGCAACCTCTTCGAGCGCTTCCGGCCGTCGCCGGCGGGCGCCGGAATTCCCGGCCTGCTGTCGGCGCTGCAAGCCTATGGCGGCCTCAAGGCTTTCGTCCCGCGCACGCATCGGCCGGCGCGAAGCCTCGGCCGCATGGGCACGCTGGAAGTGCGGCTAGCGCAGACCGCCGCCGAGGTGCGGCAGGCGCAGAAGCTGCGCTACCGGGTGTTCCATCAGGAAGGCTCCGCCGTCCCCAATCCGGCGCGGCTGTTCGCGCGCCGCGACGTCGATGCCTATGACGCGGCCTGCGACCACCTGCTCGTGCTCGATCACCCTAGGCGCGGCCATCCGCACAGCCGGCCGGCGGTGGTCGGCACCTACCGCCTGCTGCGCCAGCCGCTGGCGGAGGAGCTTATGTGCTGCAAAACCGCGCCGACGTGATGATCGGCTGCGCCAGCCTGGACGGCACCGAGCCCAAGCGGCTGGCGCTGCCGCTGTCGTTCCTGCATCACTATGCGCGGGCGCCGGAAAGCTGGCGCGCACGCGCGCTGCCCAACCGCTATGTGGAGATGAACCGGCTGTCGAAGCAGGCGGTCGACCCGAAGGCGGCGCTGCGCATGCTGCCGCCGCTGGTCAAAGGCTACCTGCGGCTGGGCGGTTTGGTCGGCGACGGCGCGGTGGTCGACCACGAGTTCGGCACCACCGACGTGCTGGTCGTGCTGCCGGTAAGCGAGATCAAGCAGCGCTATCTCAAGCATTTCGATTTGAGCAAACGGGCGGCCTGACCCGCGCCGCACGCACTGCCGTCATTGTCCGCCAAAGCGGACGATCCAGTAATCACGAACACTTCGGACAATTCGCAAAGCCGGCGTTTACTGGGTCCCCCGCCTGCGCGGGGAACGACGAGCGGAGTGTGTTGCGCGCACCGCGCTCACAACTTCCGCAGCGCCACGTCCTGCACCGCGTGGCTTTCCACCTTCGATGGAAGTATGATTTCGGATCGCGGAAAGCGGTGCCGCGCAGGGTGAGAAAGCGGTCGACATACCAGTGCTTGAGCACCTCGTCCTCGGCATCGAGATAGACCGAGAAATCGAAGAAGTCGGACACGAAGGGGATGGCCGCGCCGTCGCGCGGCGGCCGTCCGGTCTGCAAGACGTTCAGTCCCTCGACGATGAGAATGTCAGGCCGGTCGACCTCCACCCATTGATTGGGGATCACGTCGTAGATCAGGTGCGAATAGATCGGCGCGCGCGCCGGCCGCTTGCCCGCCTTCACCTCGGTCAAGAAGCGCAGCAGCGCCGGCAGGTCGTAGCTTTCGGGAAAGCCCTTCTTCTCCATCAGGCCTTCGCGCTCGAGCACGGCGTTGGGATAGAGGAAGCCGTCGGTGGTGATGAGATCGACTTTGGGCACATTGGGCCAACGCGCAAGAAGCGCCTGCAGCACGCGCGCGGTGGTCGACTTGCCGACTGCCACCGAGCCGGCGACGCCGATCACGTAAGGCATCTTCACGTCCTCGGTGGCGAGGAAGCGTTGCTGCGCCAGGAACAGCCGCTGGGTTGCCGCCACGTACATAGAGAGGAGGCGGGACAGCGGCAGGTAGATGTCCTGCACCTCCTCCATGTCGAGCCGATCGTGCAGCGAGCGCAGCCGCGTAACCTCGTCCGGGGACAGCGTCATCGGCGTGTCCTCGCGCAGGGCCGCCCATTCCGCGCGCGAGAACGTGCGGTAAGGCGAAAGGGCTTCTTCGGTGCGCTGTTCCATTTTCAAGGCTGCTTACGCGACGCTTTTTCCTGATGCCCGCTCTGCGCCGTCCGTTGCGCCAGCGCGGCCTCCACTTCGGCCAGCGTGACGCCGCGCGCCTCGAGCAGCACGAACAAGTGATAGAGCAGGTCGGCCACTTCCGAGACCACGCGGCTCTTGTCTTCCTGCACGGCGGCGAGCGCGGTCTCGACGGCCTCCTCGCCCAGCTTCTTGGCGCAATGGGCGACGCCCTTGTCGATCAACGCGCGAGTATAAGATTCGGCCGCACTTGCCTGCGCGCGCTCGTGCACCCGCTTTTCTAGGTCGGCGAGGGTGAATTGGCTCATAAAACCTCACATATCACCTCTCCCCGCTTGCGGGGAGAGGGAGATCAAGGATCCAGCCGCATCGGCAGACCCGCCCTGGCCATGTATTCCTTGGCCTCGCGCACCGAATGCTCGCCGAAGTGGAAGATCGAGGCCGCCAGCACCGCCGTGGCGTGGCCGTCGCGGATGCCTTCGACCAGGTGCTCGAGCGTGCCGACGCCGCCGGAGGCGATCACCGGCACAGGGATGGCGTCGGCGATGGCGCGGGTGAGCGGGATGTCATAGCCGGCGCGGGTGCCGTCGCGGTCCATCGAGGTGAGCAGGATCTCGCCGGCGCCGAGCGTCACCACCTCTTTGGCATACTCCACCGCGTCGAGCCCGGTCGGCTTGCGCCCGCCATGGGTGAAGATTTCCCATCTGTCCGGCGCGTCGGCCGGCGACACCTTCTTGGCATCGATCGCCACCACGATGCACTGGTCGCCGAACTTCTCCGCTGCCTCCTTGACGAATGCGCGGCGCGCCACCGCCGCGGTGTTGATCGAAACCTTGTCGGCGCCGCAGGTGAGCAGCCGGCGGATGTCCTCGATGGTGCGCACGCCCCCGCCGACGGTGAGCGGCATGAAGCAGGCTTCCGCCGTGCGGGTGACCACGTCGTAGATGGTGTCGCGGTTCTCGTGGCTGGCGGTGATGTCAAGGAAGGTGAGTTCGTCGGCGCCGGCCGCGTCATAGGCGATCGCCGCCTCCACCGGATCGCCGGCATCGCGCAGGTCGACGAAATTGACGCCCTTGACCACGCGGCCATCCTTCACGTCGAGGCAGGGAATGACGCGGACTTTGAACATGCGCTATTGCCTTGCCTCGCGGATCAGCCGCAACGCCTCCGCCGCATCCAGCCGCCCGTCATAGAGCGCGCGGCCGGCGATGGCGCCTTCCAGCTTGGCGGCGCGCGGGTCAAGCAGCGCCTTGATGTCGTCGATGGATGCGAGCCCGCCGGAGGCGATCACCGGGATTGAGACAGCGTCGGCCAGCGCGATGGTCGCGTCCAGGTTCAGGCCCTTGAGCATGCCGTCGCGCGCGATATCCGTATAGATGATCGCCGCTACGCCGACGTCCTCGAAACGCGTGGCGATCTCGAGCGCCGACAATTCCGACGCTTCCGCCCAGCCTTGCACCGCCACCTTGCCGTCGCGCGCGTCGAGCCCGACCGCGACCTTGCCCGGATAGTCGCGCGCGGCCTGCTTGACGAAGGGCGGATCGCGCACCGCCGCGGTGCCGATGATGACGCG
>JARRNI010000343.1:1322-11714 GCA_037385125.1 Pseudolabrys sp. | reverse complement strand
TTCACGGCTCTTTGGAAACAGCTGGCAAACCCAGCCCAGGACCATCCGGTCGACGGCTAACAATGGCACTCGACCGGGCCTGCCCCGTCGCAGCACGATGATCTGCTGCCGCAACACGAGGATCTCGGCCTCCATCGCCGCACGCGGCCGGAACAGGTCGATCACAAGCCCAACAATCAGTCTGCAGAGATCCAACATCCAGCAGAGGATCATCCGATTCTGCGTCGCATGCAAACCGGATGGAATTTACGACAGGGACAGGTGGGTAAGAAATATCTAGGACCCAAAAAGGTTCTTAACCTTTCTTAATTTCAGCGCACTCGCTGCGCTGCCACAGCCTCAGGTCGGCTTCGGCGCGCAATGCAGAAGTTTTTCAAATAGGGAAGTAGGTCGCAGTAGGGCCATGAACGGCCGTTACACAGCCATGCCACCGATCGATTGAACACGGACCCTAGATCAAAACAGCGTTGCCCGATCGCTATCAGAGTTTCACCACGGTCCGAGAACCGGCCGAAACTTGCCGCCTTGCAATGTCATCCGCAGCTGCAACAGCTTCCTTGCCGATTTCATTCAGCAGCCCCGTTACTCGGTTGTGAAAACCGACGAAATAAAGACCGGAAACTCGCGTCTTTTCGCTCGTCGGCTCAAGGTCACGAGCGTTTAGAAAACTTGCATAGTTGGAATGGTATCCGGTCGCTAGAATGATCGCATCGAAATGCTTCGTCGTGCCATCCTGAAAGCGGGCGCCGTCCTCAATGACCTCGCTTACGCCCGGAACGATCTTGATCCCACCTTTCGAGATTTTGTCGACCGTCCCTACGTCAATGACCGGGATTTTCGCGGAACTGCGAATTTGCTCCAGAATTCCTCGTGCTGGCCGCCTAATGCCAAATCTCGCAAGATTACCGAGCATCAAATCCAGGATAGGTGGGAACAGGACGTCGTTGACTTTGGGCGGGAGCGATCCAGTGGCGAACATTGCCACAACCTGAATAGGAACGCCGAAAAGTTCACGCGGCACGATGTGAACACCGTCCCGCAATGAGATTGTGGGCTGAGCGCGGTTTTCGGCCAAATCGAGCGCAATCTCCGCTCCGGTGTTGCCCATGCCGATCACCAGCACGGACTTGCCTGAAAATTGAGCAGCATTGCGATAGTCGGCGCTATGGCTGACGCTGCCTTCGAATTTTTGCAGCCCGGGCACCGGTGGGATGACCGGCTCGGCATTATATCCGGATGCGATCAAAACGAATGGAGCTCGAACCGTCGTTGACTCGCTTTCCACGACCCAATTGTCACCGTCGCGCCGAATGTCGCGTACGGCTTCATTAAAGCGGGGCGTGAGGTCAAAATATTGCGCGTAACTGTCAAGGTATGCGACCATCAGCGTACGTGGCACGTAGCGTGGATAGTCCTTGGGGAAAGACAGGAACGGCAGGGACGAATACCGTTTGACGGTGTGCAAATGCAGTCGGTCGTAGTGCCGGCGCCAGGACGAGCCGACGGCGCCCTCTTTTTCGAAGATAATGAAATCTATTCCCGCCCGGCGCAGACAGGCGCCAGCCGCTAACCCCGCAGGGCCAGCGCCGATCACAACCACTTCAGTGCTTTCTTGCCCTTGCGGGACGCCGGGTGCTTTTGTGCCCATGAGGATATTTCCTCCCCTAAGCGCGTTGATCGAGCTATCAAGCGACATCCAGCGGCCGGCGGCAACATGGCAGCTGAGCCGGCCTTGCCGGGCCTCACGATACCGCCACGGCTGTATCGCCACACCGCGACACGATCCCTGCAATGGAACAACATCATGCAAGGTGGCCGCACCCGCTGCAATCGCTCGGCGGAAAACAGGATGCCTCCAGACGAAATCGGCCCAAATAACTTTGGACGGTCTAAATCGGCTTTCTTGCGCCGGCTAATGCCCGGGATGGGTCACAGGCGGCTGTGAGCCCGTATACGCGCCAGGTCCGTTTTGCTGCCGGATAGCAGACTTGCACCTGGCGCTACTCACAGTCCGGGTCGGGCCAAAAGCCGCCCTAGCAACACTGCCCGCGTCACTTCCGGTTTTAATCCGAGAACGGCCAACGACTAACGCGGAAGCAATTCGCTGAACGGCCGGAAGGCGCGCCCTTATACAATGACAACCGATTTAACGCCGGAAACTAAATTCATATGGAGCACTGTTCAGCGGCTTCTAAGCGGCAGAGGAACGCCAATAAGGACAAAAAATCCGGTCGCAAGCCTACCCGCTCGCCGACTCACCCCGCGCTTCCAACGCGCGGCCCTCCAGCCTTGGCCACCATTTGCACGCCGCCACCACCGCAACAGCAATGACGCCGGCGGTCACCGACTCCGGCCCGAGCCACACGGGTGCCACGGCCATTGCTACGGCGGCAAGCGTAATGACGCCCCCAAGCGCCGCCGTCGTCACCTTGCCAGCCTGGAGCGCCAGTAGACCGCGGCTGATGCCAGGACCCTTCCAACAGCAGCGACGGGTCGTAGGCCCAGACAAACGGCAGCAGCAGCGCGATCACAGAAAGTTGCATCCCGACCCACCCGGTCCGCCACATATTGGCGCCGGCGAGGCCGGCGGCAACGTAACTCGACACCGCCACTGGCGGCGTGAGAAACGACATGACGCCGAAATAGAAGATGAACAGGTGCGCCGCCAGTGGAGTCATGCCCATCTTGATCAGCGCCGGACCGATCACGGTCGAGAGTATGACGTAGATGGCCGTGGTCGGCATGCCCATGCCCAGGAGGATGCACAGCACGGCCGTGATCAGCAGCATCGGCAGCAGCCCCCACGTGCTGCCGGCCTGCACGAGCACAAACGACAGCGACTGGCCAAGGCCGGTCGCGTTCATCACACCCACCACCACGCCCGCCGCGCCACCGATCATGATCAGCGGCACCATGCCGCCGCCGCCGCCGAAGATCAGCTCTGCCCATTCGACACGGGTTCGCAGCTGGCCTTTCAGCAAGGCAAACACCAACAGCACGGTAGACGCGGCCAGCGCCGCGAAGGCCGGCGTCGCCCCACGCCAAAACAACAGATAGACAAGCAGCGCCAGCGGACCAACGAAGCCCCAGCCCTTGCGCAGGACCGCCAATAATTTGGGAAGTTGCGATCGCGGCATGCCTCTCAAGCCCTCGCGCCGTGCCACCGCGTCGACTTGGATGAAGAGGCAGATGTAATAGAACAGCGCCGGCAAGACGGCCGCGATTACCACGTCGAGATAACTGATGCGCAGGAACTCGGCCATCAGGAAGGCCGTCGCACCCATCACCGGCGGCGCGATCTGACCGCCGGTCGAGGCGACCGCCTCGATCGCCGCCGCATAATGCGGCTTGAAGCCGACGCGCTTCATCAGCGGAATGGTCACTACGCCCGTCGACATGATGTTGCCGACCGGCGAACTGCTGATGCTGCCGAACAGACTGGAGGCGACCACCGCCACCTTGGCTGGGCCGCCGCGCCGATGGCCCATGACCGCCATCGCGACATCGGTAAAGAACTCCGTCGCCTTGCTCACCTCCATCAACTTGCCGAACACGATGAAGGCGAGCACCATGCCGGCGATGATCACCAGCACGAGGCCGGGGATCGCGTTGGTGTCGGCGTAAAGATAGAGGATGAAGTCTGCCGGCGCCTGATAGTTGGCCTGCAACGGGCCCGGCAGCAGATAGCCAAAAAATCCGTAGCCGATGAGAAGCCAAACCAGGAAGGTGATCGACAATCCGCAGACCTTGCGCAGGCCTTCCATCATGAGAACGATGGCGATGATGCCCGGAACGTATTTTTGCGGCGTGGCGCCGGCGACGTCGACCAGCCATCCCGAGAAGTGGCTTGCCATCCAGAACCAGGCGGCGATCGCGATGAACCCCAGCGCGACTTCGATTAGCCCCGCCCGATTGCCATAGGGCACCTGAAGAAAAGCCGTAGCGATACCGACCGAAAGATAGACGCCGACCCATTCGGCATCGATCAGCGATACCCCAAGCCAAAGCAGGATGTTCGACGCCCAGACCACGCCCCCCAGCAGCAGAAAAGCGGCATAGGCCCGCTGGAGAAACGTGGTCACCGGCGTCATCGGATGTGCAACCAACGGGAGGGCAGTGAACGCCCTCGCCTCTTATTGCTTCATGTTTTCGGCCTTCAAAAGCGTTTCTTGCCGCTTCTCATGCGCCGGCGTCCACAGCCCCGCTTCCTTGAAAAAGCGGACGGCGCCCACGTGGTAAGGATGGCCGAAGTTGAGCGGCGCGAGGTCCTTGGCCGGAATTGAACGCAGCGCCGGAACATCCTTCTGCAACGACGACCAATTCTGATAAATCACCTTGACCACCTTGTAGACGTCGTCGGCCGAGAGATGGGCGCCGGTGTTGAGGAAGACGTCGAACCGCGGCACTTTCATCGGCTTGCTGACACCGACAAAGGGCGGGCGCGGCTTGATCGTCACGGCGGTAAAGCCGGCGAGCGCGTTGATTGGCTCATCGTTGGGGCCGAGTTCCAGCACCTTGAGCCCGCCCGAGACGGTCGCGTTGGCTTCCCGCAACATCGGAATGCCGATGATCGTCCCGCCGGCGGCAAAGCGACCATCGACGATGCCGCGGACCGTATCGGCAATGCCGGACACGACCACCGGCTTGACGTCTTTGAGTTTCAACCCCGCGGTGGCGATCACCGCCTGATTGACGTGGTCGAAGGACGCGATCGCGCGATAGCTCATCACCGTCGGCTTGCCTTTGAGGTCGCCGACCGATTTGAGGCCGGAGCTGTTCTTGGCGTAGAAACCGTAATAGGCGCGCGCGATCATCATCACACCGCGCACCTTGGACAACGGCTGCTTGTATTCGTCCTCGCCATGGTATGCGATGCTGGAGTCGAGGGCCGAATTGAGGCCGAAATCAATCTCGCCGCGATGCAGCTTCGGCAAGTAGACCGACGTGCCGGCGAATGGCCGCACGTTGGTCGGGATGCCGGTGCTCTTCTGCAGCAGCGTCGACACCACCGTGCCGATCTGGTTATAGAGCGTCCCCGCGGCATTGGTGCCGATGGTAATGCGTTTGAGCTCTGCATGCGCCACGCTCGGCGCGGCCAGCGCCGTCACCATGCCGGCAGCCGCAACGAGACGTAGCGCCCGGTTCTGCAACAGCTTCATGTGCTTATTCGCCATCACCCTTCCTCCCTGCCGTGCCTGCTCTTTGTTTGACGTCATGCGCCGCAAAGCCACGCCGCGACGGGCGGCACGTCCTCCCGCGCTATATAAGGAGCCCTGACATTACCAAAGGCAGCCCCGAGATCAAGCTGGCCGATACCGCCCGGGGCAATCATGATTGGACCTTGAGACCCATCAGATTGGCCAGCAGATTGCGCTGCATCTGCGACGTCCCGGCCGCGATAGTTGCACCGCGTGCGTCCCGGAAATGCCGCTGCATCGGGAGCTCCATGCTGTAGCCGTAGGCGCCGAAAATTTGCATGCCGAGATTGGCCACCTCGACGTAAGTTTCGGAGGAGAACAGCTTGGCCATGGTGATTTCGCGCAAGGCGTTCTCGCCGTTCGATACCTTGCAGGCCGCCTGCCACATCAGCGCGCGCGCCGCCTCGACCTTCGTCTGCATGTCGGCCAGCATGTGGGCGATAGCCTGGTGGGTACCGATCGAGCGGCCAAACTGGCTGCGCTCCTTGGCATATTGGATAGCCAGATCGACCGCCGCGCGAGCTGCACCGCAGTTCCCTGCAGCCGACGTAATACGCTCCACCTGGAGGCCGGACAGCAAGCAATCCCAGCCCTTGTTCTCGCCGCCGACCAGCCGGTCGTCGGCCACCCGGACATCCCGAAAGGTCAGTTCGTAGGTGCCGGTCGAACGCCGCCCGAGCATATCAAGCTTGCGGCACTCCAGGCCGGGAGTGTCGTTGTCGACCAGAAAGAGCGACATGCCCTCACGGACGTTCGATTTCGGACCGGTCTTGACGTAGACGTTGATGACGGCATCGCGCGCGCCGGCGCCGGTCGACCATAACTTCTGGCCATTGATGACCCAATCGTCGCCATTGCGGGCAGCGGTGGCGCGCATGGCGCCGATGTCGGAACCGGCCTCCGGCTCGGAGATCGAAATTGCCATGCGCGTCTTTCCCGACAACAACCGCGAAATCCAGTATGCGATCTGCTCCGGCGTACCCTTGCGCACGATGTTCAGCCCGCAGAATACACTGCCCGCGAAGGCCATGAACAGATCGGCGCTGGTATAAGCTACCTCTTCAGCGACGATGGCTAAATCGATGGCCGAGCCACCGAGCCCACCATGGCGCTCCGGAAACGGTAAGGCGAGCAGACCGGCATCCACCCAGGCGTGATAGAGTTCGTACGGATAGGCCTGCTCCCGATCGAGTTGCGCCACCATCTCCGGCGGCGCATGCCGGTCCATCAACTTGCGCACATTGTCGCGCAAGAGCTTCTGTTCTTCGCTGAAACTAAAATCCATGGCCCTGCTCGCGGCATCGCCGCGGCTCCGACAACAGAACTATTCCGCCAACAGCAACGCATCGAGCGCCAGCACACCCTGCCCCGCCGGATAAACCACCAGCGGATTCACATCGATCTCGCTCAGCGTCGGCACGGCGCGGATCAAGGCACCGATGCGAATCAACGCGTCGACCAGCGCCGCCACATTGCACGGCGGACTGCCTCGGTAGCCGTGCAACAGCCGCGCGCCCTTCAACCGGTCGAGTTCGGCCGCGATTCGGCCGGCGCTCGCGTCCGCTGGCAGCAGGCGCACGTCGCCGAGCGCCTCCGCCCAGACGCCGCCGAGGCCGACCATCAGCACTTCGCCCCAGGCTGGGTCTCGCCGCGCGCCCGCAATCAGCTCGATGCCGCCAGACGGCGCCATGGCCTCGACCAAAATGCCGTCAAGGACGAGCTCCGGCCGCGCCGCCGAAATACGGGCCATCATTGTTTCCCAGGCAGCGCGCAACGCCGCCTCGTCGGCAATCCCGACAGCAACGCCGCCGACGTCGCTCTTGTGCATGAGCGCCGCGGCCTGGGCCTTCAACACCACCGGGAAGCCCAAGTCGCGCGCGACTGCGACGGCATCATTACTGGAGCGCGCGAGCGCGCCGCGCGGCACCGCAATGCCGGCCTCGGCGAACATCGCCTTGCCCCGATACTCGACCACGGGCCCAGGCGGCACCGTGCCGGACACGGCCACCGACACGTCGGCGCGTTGTTGCGTTTCAACGAGGGTACGGCCATAGCGCATCATGTGCGCAAAGGCGCGCATGGCTCGCTCAGGCGAGCGAAAAAAGGGAACGCCGCTGTCCTTAATGTCGACCAGGCACTCCTCGGACAGCGGCCAGTTGTCGCCGAGAAAAGCGAGCGCCACCGGCTTCTCCGCGGCTTCGAGTGCCGGCCGCAACGATTTCCATTTCGCCATCTGCTGCGCCGGCGAGCCGCCCATGGCCGCGACCAGCAGTGCACCTACCTGCTTGTCGCGCAGCAGAGCCTGCGCGGAGTCGCCGAACAGGCTGGGCTTCTGCATGCCTTGCGCCGTAATATCGAGCGGATTGTCGATGGCGGCAAAGTCCGGCAGCACCTGTTTCAGTTCGGCGCAGGTTGCATCGGCAAGCTCCGGCAACGACAGGTCGATCTGTTCGCAGAAGTCGAGCGAGAAGCCGCGGAGCGCACCAGAATTGCTCATGATGCCGGCGCCGCCGGCGGCCGGCTGCGGATAGCGCGTCAACAAGCGGCTGACGTCGAACAGCTCGTCGAGGCTTTCGACCAGCACCACACCCTCACTCGCGACAAAGGCGCGCATCACCGCATGGTCGCCCGCGAGTGCGACCGCTTTGGATGCCGGATCTGCTCGACGAACACCGAAAACAATTGCACTGCCGGGTCGTCGAGCAGACCTTCGATAATGTCCTCGGCGCCGAGCACCGCCTCGTTGCCGGTGGAAAACGTATAGGCGACGGGGACATTGCCGGCGAGCAGCGCCATGCGGATATTGCCCGCCATCGCGCCGCTCTGGGCGATGGCACAGATGCCCGGGCCGGACGGCAGCACCGATTGCACCGGCTCGAAGGTAAGCGGCACCTGGTCGACGAAATTGATCAGCCCAAGGCAGTTGGGCCCGAGCATGGCGAGGCCGGCCTCCCTGGCTATCGCCGCAATCTCATCCTGCGCACGTTGGCCTACTTCGCCCAGTTCGCCGAAACCGGAGGCGAACACGATCGCCCCGCCGACACCGCGCCGCACACAAGCCGCGACCGCCTCTTTGACCGCCGGTACAGGCACCACCAGCACCACAGCGTCCACGCCCACAGGCAGGTCGTCGATGCTCGGCACGCAGGCGATGCCATTAATCTCGGTGCGGCTACGGCTGACGAGATGCAGTGCGCCGGCGAAGCCGAAGCGTTCGATATTGCCAAGCACGTTGCCGCCAAGCGAAAACCGCTCGGGCGAAGCCCCTACCACCGCCAGCGAGCGCGGCCGCAATAGCCGTTCGAACCCGTTCCGCACGCCGGCCGACGGCGCGCTATCGGCCGTCGCGGTCATAGGCGCTGAGACCCGGCCGGTAGCTCTTGGCGTCGAGAAACTGCGACATGCCTTTCTGGTCGCCTTTTTCCGGATCGCGGAACTTGGTCTGGTCGGACTTCGCCATCAGTAGTTCGAGCGAGGACTCCCACGACATGTGGCGCACGTGATGATAGGCCGTCTTGGCCGCGCGCATCACCAAGGGGTTCTTCTCCATCAGCTTCCTGGCCAGCGCCCGCGTCCGCTCCTTCAACTCGGCCTTGGGAACCGCGAAGTTGACCAGACCGATCTCCGCCGCGCGCCTGCCGTCGAAGTTGTCGCCGGTCATGATGTAATAGAGCGCATTGCGCTGCGCGAGCGCCATGGCCACTGACTTGGTGACGATGCCGGCGGGAATGATGCCCCAGTTGATCTCGGACAGGCCGAACACGGCTTCCTCGTCGGCGACCGCCAGATCGCAGCCGAGCAGCACCTGGAAGGCCCCGCCGAAACACCAGCCATTGACCATGGCGATGGTCGGCTTGGGATAGAACATCAGGCGGCGCCACTGCCAATCCGCATTCGCCCGATAGAGGCGCTCGCGCTCGATCGGCGGGCCTGCGTCCGGCTCGCGAAAGTATTCCTTGAGATCCTGACCGGAGGAGAAAGCATCACCCGCACCGGTGATCACGACCACCTGCGCGCGCTCGTCTTCTTCCAGCGCATCGAGCGCATCCACCATCTCGTAGACGATGGCCGGGTTGATGGCGTTGCGCTTGTCGGGCCGGTTCAAGGTGACCCAGGCAATCCCATCCTCGAAATCGACCAGGACGCTCTTGCCGCCATCACCGGCCGAACTGCTTGTCTTGACCGTCATTTTCGGATTTACCTCACCATCTGATCGAGTTGCAGCTATTAAATCAGGGCCCCTGATATTGTCAATCAGCCGCAAAGCTTGTCAATCTTGAGCAGAACTCAATCAGGAACGAAAGCAATATGAGAAGCCGCCCGCGTACGATGTATTTGCTCAATCAGGCGAACCAGGCGGTGCGCTCGCAACTGGAAGCGGCTTTGCGCGACTTCCAGATGACCGGCATTCAATACACCATCCTCACCATCGTCGATCAGCACGAAGGTATATCATCCGCCGAGCTATCGCGCCGCTTCTTCGTCACGGCGCAAACTATGAACGAGATCATCAATGGGCTGGAGCAGCGCAAACTTGTGACGCGCAAGGAAGATCCGGCCAACAAACGCATCCTGCGCTTGAAGCTGACGGCACAGGGCCGCAAGCTTCTTAAGAAGTGCGAAGACGTTGCAGACCGCATCGAGGAATCAGCCTTCGACTGGATAGCTCCAAACGAATACGAAGCGCTGCGCCAGAGTCTGCGTTCGTTGTTGCGGGGCCTGCGCGAACGCAATTCGACGTTGACCGCGCGAAGCGACTCTAAACGGCGTGTTGGCTCCTGATGCATGAAACAGCAAGCCCCCCGGAGACGGTCTAGTGTGAGGAGTATCCGCTGGGACGAAGTCCGCTTGACGCTAAAGAACGGCCTTGCACTCGACGAGTTCGAGAGTTCGGGTGAGGTCACATGCCGAGATCAGCGCTCCGATCACGTCACGTCCGCTTTGACGCCTAAAGGATTTTCCTGGCTCATCCGCCCGATCAGATCCCGCAGTCCCCGATCAATCTTTGGCCGCCCTGCCCGCTTCCGCGACTTCCACCGCCAATAGATACGGAACCCCGCTCGGTGCCATCGCAGCACGGTCTCCGGCTGAACCACCCGGACCGCATCAAGCAGGCTCGGCCATAACCGAACCATCCAAACCATGAAGGCGCGATCACCACCGCGCAATCGAACCCGCGGCGGCGCGTACCGTA
>JARRNI010000343.1:0-1305 GCA_037385125.1 Pseudolabrys sp. | reverse complement strand
CGTTCAACTGATGCCGAAGAAGCAATATCTCGGCTTCAAGTCGGGCGCGCGACTTGAGCAGGTCGGCGACGACCGTTCCAAGGGCATAGAAGATCGCGAACATCGCGTTTCATGATGCGACGATTCTGCCCGGCACGCGAATCCAGGTCGGATGGAATTTTCGGAAAGGACAGCACGGCCCGAACTTTGGCGGCGCAGGACCTAGCGTGGCATACTACTGGGTTGTTCGCACTGAGCAGGGCCAATGACACTCTCTAACTTCGACCGATATCAACGCATCGCATGGGCCTACGATCTGTTGGACCTGCCATTCGAGTACGGGCGCTACCGCAAAATCAGGCCCCAGCTGTTTCGTGGGCTATCGGGGCGCATTTTAGACGCCGGGGTTGGCACCGGGCGAAATTTCCCCTTTTACCCGGCGAATTCCACCGTATTCGGCATCGATCTGAGTCCCGCCATGCTCGCGCATGCGCAACGTCGGTTGTCCGCGGCCGCGACGACGATCGAGTTGCGCCAGATGGATGTCACGCGGTTGGATTTTCCCGACGGCTACTTCGATGCGGCAGTGGCCACATTCCTTTTCTGCGTCCTTCCCGACGAGCTACAAGTCGCCGGCATGCGCGAGTTACGCCGGGTCGTGAGGCCGGGCGGCATTATTCGCTGCCTCGAATATACACGTCCCAGCGGCGGCCTGCGCCGCACCATGACCCGCCTTTGGGAGCCCTGGGTCCATTGGGCTTATGGCGCCGGTTTCGACCGGGAGACGGAGAGGAAGGCCCCCGACGCAGGCTTGCAGCTTTTTGAATCCCGATTCGTACATGACGAGCTAATCAAGCTGCTCGGCGCGCGTGTTTAATGAGGCGTGTTGAGGCGCAGCATGCCACCACTGCTCGACAACAAGAACCCAAAAACCTCATCGGTCTTTTTGGCTTCCGCACTATTGCGGGCGGCCCAGCGTCAAAAGGGCTTGGCGGCGGCAGATGTGCCGCCGATCTGCGTCCTCGATCCGGACGGCGATGTTGTCCGCCACCTGTAGGGTGCAGGCCTTTTAGTCTCTCTTTCGTCTCGGCATTCATCCATCCGCCAAGAATGCGGCGGCATGGGAATGCGAGCGCGTGCGGGTCAGCACCAAAGATAACCGCGAGCTCCAGGTCGCGGTCGAACGGTGCAGTAGTAACACGTTGCCACTTTCTCTCGTTACCCAATGTCGCCTCCCCATCACGCTTTGGTACTTGGGTGTGGGGACGGCTGTACATTTTCGAAAAACTCGAAAATCAACATTGACGTAATCAAAGCGTGCGCGGG
>JARRNI010000342.1:0-6303 GCA_037385125.1 Pseudolabrys sp. | reverse complement strand
TGACGCAAGCGACGCCGGCGTCGTAGACCGCATAGACGGCCGCCTCGCGCGAGGAGCCGCCGGCGAAGTTGCGGCCGGCGATAAGGATCTTGGCGCCCTGCCAGCGCGGCTGGTTCAGTGGGAAATCCTCGTCCGGCTTGCCGTGCGCGTCGAAGCGCAGGTCCTGGAACAGCACGTCGCCTAGGCCGCGCGAGCGCGGCCATTTCAGATAGCGCGCCGGCAGGATCTGGTCGGTGTTGATGTTCGGCTGCATGAGCGGGCAGGCGGTGGCGGTGAGGCGGTTGAACTTTTCCATCCGGCGCCTCCTAAGCCTTACGGCCGTCGAGCAACGGCCGCACGTCGGCCAAGTGTCCGCTGACCGCGGCGGCGGCCACCATGGCCGGCGACATCAGATGCGTGCGCGCGCCGGGGCCCTGCCGGCCACGGAAATTGCGGTTAGTGGTCGAAGCGCAGCGCTCGCCGGGCGGGACGCGGTCGCCGTTGATGCCGACGCACATGGAGCAGCCGGAATCGGCCCAGTCGAGGCCGGCCGCGCGGAAGATGCTGTCGAGGCCTTCCTGTTCCGCCTGCTTCTTGACGAGAGAAGAGCCGGGCGAGACCAGCCCCGGCACCTTGCTGACGCGGCCGGAAAGAACAGCGGCGGCGGCGCGCAGGTCTTCGATGCGCGCATTGGTGCAGGAGCCGATGAACACGCGGTCGACGGCGATGTCGGTGAGCCTCACGCCGGGCTTGAGCCCCATATAATCGAGCGCCTCGCGCATATATTGCGCGCGTGCCTCGTCCTTGGCGCGGGCCGGATCGGGCACATGGGCGTCGATCGGCGCGATGCTTCCCGCGTCGAGCGTTACCTCGCGGTCGAACACGGCATCCGTATCGGAGCGCAGCGCGCGCCAGGCTTCCACCGCCTTGTCGAAGTCGATGCCCTTGGGCGCGAACGGCCGATCCTTGAGATAGCCGAAGGTGGTCTCGTCCGGCGCCACCATGCCGCAGCGCCCGCCGGCCTCGATCGACATGTTGCACAGGGTCATGCGGCCTTCCATGCTGAGCGCGCGGATGGCGCCGCCGGCATATTCGATGGCGTGGCCCTGCGCGCCGTCGGCGCCGATCTGCGCGATGATGGCGAGGATGATGTCCTTGGCGGCGACGCCGGGCGCGGTCTGGCCGTCAACGGTGATGCGCATGCGCTTCGGCTTCTTCTGCCACAGCGTCTGCGTCATCAGCACATGGGCGACCTCGGAGGCGCCGATCCCAAAGGCATAGGCGCCGAAAGCGCCGTGCGTGGAGGTGTGGCTGTCGCCGCACACGATTATGAGGCCCGGCAGCGTCAGCCCTTCTTCGGGCCCGACCACATGCACGATGCCTTGCCGGGGGTCGTTCAGCCCGAAGAGGGTGACGCCATTCTCCGCCGTATTGGTCTCGAGATTGCGCACCATGGCAGCGATCTCGGAGTCGGCGATGCCGGCAGCGCGACCGTGGGTGGGCACGTAATGGTCGGCGACGCCGAAGATCAGGCCCGGCTCGGCCACCCTGCGCCCGCGCGCCTTCATCTGGCTGAAGCCGTGGAAGGAGCCCTCATGCACGAAATGGCGGTCGACCCAGAGCAGGGCGGCGCCGTCCTCGCGGCGCGTGATCTCGTGCGCCGCCCACAGCTTGTCGATCAGGGTCAGGGGCTCACTCATGACGTCGCAGGTCGCTCACGGCCTCATTTGTCAGCTTGTCGCGGGTGGGCAATAATGTATGCTAAAAAATACCAAGTAAAGCGGCCGCCCACGGGGTGAAGGCCGCAGGGGGAGTGGCGTTGCGGCACTGGCTCGGCGAAGCGAAGGCCAAGCAGGTCTACCTGGTCCTGCGCGACCGCATTTTGAGCGGCGCTTTGGGCTTCGGCGCCAAGCTCCCCACCGAAAACGAGCTGGCCGAGTTCCACGGCGTCTCGCGCGTCACGGTGCGGCGCGCGCTCGGCGAATTGGAGCGCGAGCGGCTGATCGAGCGGCGGCGCAGCGCCGGCACGCGGGTGGTCCACCGACAGGCGCCGGCGCCGATCACCGCCGACATATCGGGCGTGCTGGCCAATCTCGCCGACATGGGCCGGCGCACGGCGGTCCGCTTACTGTCGTTCGATTACGTGCCGGCGGAAGGCGCGGTGGCCAAGGCGCTCGGCGCCGGCCCCGATCAATTGCTGCAGCGCTCGGTGCGCGTGCGCTCGCTCGACGGCCTGCCGTTCTCTTATCTCACCACCCATGTGCCCGAGAGCGTCTCGGTGACCTTCACCCGGCAGGAACTCGCCTCGCGCCCGCTGCTCGATCTGCTCGAGCGCGCCGGCGTCAAGGTCGAGCACGCGCGCCAGCGCATCAGCGCAGGCCTCGCCGCGCCCGATGTCGCGCGCGCGCTCGGCGTGCGTGCGGGCTCGCCGCTCATCGAGTTGGTGCGCGTCGTGCACGACCAGGCCGGCCGCGGCGTCGAGCACCTGCACGCGCTCTACCGGCCCGACCGCTACGCCTTCGAGATCGATCTGGTGCGCTCCGGCGCCGCCGAAACCAAGGCGTGGTCGCCGATTCCGCGCCGCGAGGTCGATATCCATGCCAAGGCCGGCCGCCGGGCCTCGGCCGCAGGCGCCATGAACCGTAAGGGCAGACCGGCGGGCCCCACGCCGCCACGCTGAAAACAGAGAGGGAGAGTGATCCATGTCAACGCAAAAAAAGACTCCGTTCAGCCGCCGCCAGTTTCTCGCCACCGGCGCGCTGGGCGCGGCGACCATCGCCCTGCCGTCGGTGCTGCGCGCAGCCGGCAAGTCGGTGAAGATCGGCGTGCTGCACCCGGTGACCGGCGCCTTGTCCTATTCGGGCACGCAAGGCCGGCTCGGCGCCATGCTGGCGATCGACGAGATCAACAAGGCCGGCGGCATCAAGTCGCTGGGCCGCGCCAAGATCGATCCCATGCTGGGCGACGCGCAGTCGAAGCCGGCCGGCGGGGTCGCCGAGGTGGAAAAGATGAACTCGGCGGGCGTGTCCTGCATCGTCGGCGGCTATGCCTCCTCGATCTGCCTCGCCACCACGCAGGCGGCGGCGCGCTACGATCTACCCTATGTGGTCGACGTCGGCGTCGCCGACTCGATCGTCAATCGCGGCCTCAAGAACACCTTCCGCTTCGGCCCCGGCTTCGGCGTCATCTCCACGAGCGCGCTCAACAATCTGGTGACCATCAACGACAACGCCGGCAAGCCGGCCAAGACCGTGATGATCGTGCACGAGGATTCGCTGTTTGGCTCGGGGGTCGCCAAGCTGCTCAACAAGAAGCTGCCGGAGAAGGGCTTCAAGGTGCTGGAGACCATCGCGCATCCCACGCCCACGCGCGATTTCAACACCATCGTCTTGAAGATCAAGGCGCAAGATCCGGATCTCGTCATCCCGGCCAACTATTACAACGAATACGTCCTGCTCGCCCGCACCATGCTGCAGCAGCACGTGCGGCCGAAGGGCATCTATTCGGTGCTCGGGGGGGCAGCGTCGTCCTACAAGTTCGTCAAGGAGTTCCCGGCCGCCGCCGAGGGCATCATGGACTGCAATCACTGGTTCAACCCGTTGAGCGATAAGGCGCAGGCGCTGAAGAAGAAGGTCGAGTCCAAGGGTCACTTCTTCACCTACGAGGTGTATCTAAACTACAGCGCCATCGGGCTGGTGGCCGACGCACTTGAGCGCGCGGCGTCTGCCGACCGGGCCAAGATCATTTCGGCGCTGGCGAGCTCCACCTGGTCCGGCCACATCATGCCTTACGGCCCGACCAAGTTCGTCAACGGCCAGAACCAGGGCGCGGCGCCTTGCAATACCCAGGTGCAGAACAAGGACATCAAGGTGATCATGCCGCCAAAATTCGCCAACGCGAAGCCGATCTTCCCGATGAAGGCGTAGTTTCGACTGCGCGGCATTCTCAGGCCTGTTCCCTCCCCCTTGTGGGGGAGGGTTAGGGAGGGGGTCCAAGAAAGAGCACGATGTCGATCTTCAACATTGACTCCCACTCCCAACCCCTCCCCACGATGGGGAGGGGAGCTGTCAGAGTTCGCGGCGCGCTTGTGCTCTGACGCAACCGCAAACCAACTTAGCCCCGTGTTCTCGCCTACCATCCTCATCCCGGCGGTCCTCAACGGCCTCATGACCGGCGCGGTCTATGCCCTGGTCGCGCTCGGGCTGACGCTGATCTACGGCGTGCTGCACATCATCAATTTCGCCCATGGCGCGCTGCTTACCGCCGCCATGTTTGCCGCCTATTTCGCCTACAAGCTCGGCATCGATCCTTACGCGGCCGTCTTCGTCATCGCGCCCGTTTTCTTCGGCATCGGTTACGGCTTGCAGCGCTTCGTCATTGGCCCGGCCTCGCACGCCGACGACCGCAACATGCTGCTGGTGACGCTCGGCCTTGCCGTGGTGATCGAGAACGCGCTGCTCTACGCCTTCCGCGCCGACACCCGCACCATCGAGGTGCCTTACGCCTTCTCCAGCATCGATTTCGGCTTCACCTTCCTGGCGGTGCCGCGGCTCGTCGGCTTCGCCGCGGTGTTCGTGGTGGCGCTGGCGCTCTGGCTGATCATGACCTTCACGGACACCGGCAAGGCGATCCGCGCCGTCGCCAAGGAGAAGCTCGGCGCCGAGCTTGCCGGCATCGACGTCGCCCATGTCTACGCCGTGACCTTCGGCCTCGGCACCGCCTGCGTTGCCATCGCCGCGTGCCTCTTAATCCCGAGCTATTACGTCAATCCGAGCGCCGGCAACGCTTTCGTGCTGGTGGCTTTCACCATCGTCGTGCTCGGCGGCATGGGCTCGGTTCCGGGCGCGCTGATCGGCGGCCTGGTGATCGGCGTGGTGGAAAGCCTGTCCAGCCTGTTCTTCGGCGAATCGCTCGGCCAGATGGGCATCTTCCTCATCTTCATCGCGGTGCTGCTCGTGCGCCCGCGCGGGTTGTTCGGAGCGCGCGCATGAAGGGGTTCGCGCCCATCGTCGTGGTAGTGGCGGGGCTCGCCGCGGTGCCGCTGCTGGTGCATTCCAATGTCGTGCTCAATTTCATGGTGGTCACGCTGATGATCGCGCTGGCCGGGCAGGGCTGGAATGTGCTCGGCGGCTATGGCGGGCAGTATTCCTTCGGCCACGCCGCCTTCTTCGGCACCGGCGCCTATGTTACCGCGGTGCTGCAGGTGCGTTATGGGGTCAATGCCTGGCCCGCCTTCAGCTGCGGCATCGCGGCCGGCGCGGTTGTCGGCGCGGTAATCGGCGGGCTGGCTTTCCGCTCGGGCCTGCGCGGCTCTTACTTTGCGCTGGTCACGCTCGCTTTCGCCGAGGTCCTGCGCATCTCGGCAAGCGTCGCCCCCATCACCGGCGCCGGCGTTGGTACGCTGATCAAGCTCGACCTGCGCGCCGCTGCGCTGCAGTTCGACAGCCGCGCGATCTTCTACTGGGTGATCCTGGCGCTGGTGGCTGTAGCGCTGATCGTCACGCGCGTGATCGAGCGCTCGCGCTTTGGCGCCTGGTTGACGGCGGTGCGCGAGAACGAGGACGCGGCCATGGCACTCGGCGTCGATACCTTCACGGTCAAGCTCGCCGCCATGACCATATCCGGCGCCATCACGGCGGCCGCCGGCTGCTTTTACGTGCAATATTTCCTGTTCGTCGATTCCGGCATCGCCTATGGCACCTGGATCTCGATCGAGGCGCTGCTCGTCCCCATCATCGGCGGCGCCGGCACGGTGTTCGGCCCCTTGCTGGGCGCGCTGGTGGTCAAATCGCTGGGCGAGGGGGCCCAGATGATGGCCGGCGCCGCGCCCGGACTCGACCTCGTGGTGTTCGGTTGTGTGCTGGTGCTGGTGATCGGGTTCACCCCGCGCGGCCTGATCGGCGCGGTCGATGCGCTGCGCCGGCGGCTGCGCGGCGTGAGGCCGCCGCCGGTGGTGCAGGAGGCCGGCCATGGCTGAGCCGCTCTTGTCGGTCGAGGGCGTGTCGCGCCGCTTCGGCGGCCTGCTGGCGGTCGATGACGTCACCCTGACAGCGGGCGAGGGGCGCATCACCGCGCTGATCGGTCCCAACGGCGCCGGGAAGACCACGCTGTTCGCGGTCATTTCGGGCTTTCTCAAGCCGAGCGACGGCGCGGTGCGCTATGGCGGCGAGGACGTCACCGGTGAGCCACCGCATCGGCTGGCGCGCCGCGGCATCGCTCGCACCTTCCAGATCGTGCAGCCGTTCGCCGGGCTTTCGGTGCGCGAGACCATCCTGGTCGGCGCGCACCTGCATCACCGCAGCCGCCAGGCCGCGCTCGTTGCCG
>JARRNI010000341.1:0-5481 GCA_037385125.1 Pseudolabrys sp. | reverse complement strand
CAAAAGATCGGTCCCCGGCTGACCAGACCATACCGTCCGCACACCAATGGCCTCGTCGAACGCTTCAACCGCCGCATCGTCGAGGCCATCGGACGCCAGCCCAAACGCGGCACGGCTCACAGGCTGTTTGCCTCCTCGACCGAACGAGACGCCTTCCTGCTCGGCTTCGTTTGCTACTACAATCGAACCCGCCTTAAATGCCTCGGCTACCTCGCCCGCTCCAAGCCCTGGCTAATCTTCCGGGACCAAACACGAAGGCGGGGCATGACACGCTGGAGAATTGGCGCGATCCAATTCAATCTCGAACGTTCTTGCTTTAGCGTTGTCTCCGGTCCCTCAAGCCCGGAGGCAGGCATGGCAAAGGTTCTCTACGAGCGCGACGGCCGCATCGCGCGCATCACGCTCAACCGGCCCGATGTACTCAATGCGATCGACGACGACGTGCCGCGCGAGCTCGCGGCCTGCGTCGAGCGTGCCGACAATGACGCCAAGGTCCATGTGATCGTGCTTTCCGGCGCCGGCCGCGCTTTCTGCGCCGGCTACGATCTCACCTATTACGCCCAGGCGACCGGCTTGCAGACTGGCACGCAGGAGATGCCGTGGGACCCGATGAAGGATTACGCCGTCATGAGCCGTAACACCGAGCTGTTCATGACCCTGTTCCGCTCGCGGCGGCCGGTGATCGCCAAGGTGCACGGCTTTGCGGTGGCCGGCGGCTCCGACATCGCGCTCTGTGCCGACATCATTGTGATGGCCGAGAACGCGCGCATCGGCTACATGCCGGTGCGCGTGTGGGGCTGCCCGACCACGGCGATGTGGCTCTACCGGCTCGGCCCCGAGAAGGCCAAGCGCATGCTGTTTACCGGCGACAAGATCGACGGGCGCGAGGCCGAGAAGCTCGGCCTGGTGCTGAAGGCGGTGCCGGCCGACCGGCTGGACAAGGAGGTGGACGCGTTGGCGCACCGCATGGCCGGCATTCCGCAGAACCAGCTCATGATGCAGAAGCTGGTGGTCAACCAGGCGCTCTCCAATATGGGCCTCCAAACCACGCAGATGATTGCACCGTGTTCGACGGCATTACGCGCCACAGCCCGGAAGGCATCAACTTCAAGCACCGCGCCGAGGCGGCGGGTTGGAAGCAGGCGGTTGATGAGCGCGACTAGGGCACGTTCGACTGGACGGCTAATGCGCCGATGACGGGGAATAGGTGATCATCAAACGCGCGGCATTCTCATGCTGTCATCACCCGCGCAAGCGGGTGATCCAGTAAACGCCATTGTCCCCATACAATCGCGAAGCCTTGAGTACTGGATGCCCCGCATTTGCGGGGCATGACAGCCTGTGCTCAGAAAAACCCCACCGACTCGCACCCTGTCCCGGCCTTGAAGCTTCCCGTGTGCCGCCCTTGCGCCGCATCGATGATGTGGATGGTGCCGTCGCCCTGGCAGCCGACGAAAATATCGTCGCCGCGGAAGGCGAAATCCATCGGCTGGCTGCCGACCGCCACCGCGGTCTGCCGCCCCGACGCGGTGTCGATCAGGCTCACTTTGCCGTCGTTCATGCTGGAGACCACCAGCAGTCGCCCGTCGGGCGAATAGCGCGCGATCTGCGCCGGCTTCGCCACGCCTTCCAGCGGCATTTCGCGCGTGGCGCCGGACGCGGGATCGATCATGAAGATCATCGGCGTCAGGTCGCCGACGGCCACCACGGTGCGACCGTCGTCGGAGACGGCGATGCCGGCAATCGCCTGCGGCGTGGCGATCTGGCCCAGCAGCTTGCGGCTCGGCAGGTCGATCACCGATACAGTGGCGTCTTCCTCGTTATCGGTGTAGAGCCGCTGGCCGTCGTGGGTGATGCAAAGCCGGTGGCCATTGGCCGAGCCTGAGTCGATGGCGTCGATCATCGTGTGCGTCTTCGGATCGATCACCGCGATCTTGGCGCTGTTCTCGCAGGTGATATAGATCAGCCCGTCGGGACCTTCTCGCACCGTGTGCGGCGCGATGTAGGGAGACAGGTCGATGTCGGTGATGTGCCGGCGGTTGAGACAGTCGATCACGCAGAGCACGTGGCCGGGATTCGGATTGCGGCCGTGGATGCCGTCGCCGAAGATCGGCACATAGGCGAGCCCGGTTTGCGGGATCACCAGCAGTTCGTGCACCGTGCGTTGAAAGCCTTCGAGCAGGGTCTCCGTCTCGTAGGTCGCTGGATTAAGGAACAGGATCTTGCAGCCCATCTTGTCGACCGCGATCATCCCGCGCACGTCGTCAGCTTTGACCATCATTGCCTCGCTGTTCAGCGCCTGCGCGCGGCCCTTTTCTTGGCTTTCTTGGCGGCCGGCCTGCGCGCCTTGCGCTTCGACGCCGCCTTTTTGATGCCCGCCGCACCTGCCTTCGCCGGCCGCCAGTTGCCCTCCGCCTTGTCCAGCCGCACCGACCAGTATTCGAAGGCGCGCGCCACACCGGCCCCTGCGACAGGTTGGCGGCGGCAGCGAGCTCGGCTTCTTCGGCGTTGAGCGGCTCCAGCCCGGCGCCCAGCAGCTCCGCCTCAATCTGCGCTGCGGCGTTGCGCGCGGTGTAGATGGTGCGGAAGGTCATTTCCTCCAGCGAGCGGCCGGCGACGGTGGCGCCGTGCCGGCGCATCAGCACGGTCCAGTTGTCGCCGAGCGCGCGCGCCAATGAGGCGCCTTCCTCCGGCTTGGCCACCAGCAGGTTGGTGTTGCCGAATTCGTCGCGGCTGTCCCACACCGGCACCCGCGCGCCCATGGTAGCGCCGAGATGGTTGAGCGGCTTTAGCTTCATGCTGGTCACTCAGAACGGCAGCAGGGACGGCGCGTGATGGTGGCACACCGCGTTGACGTCCGGCCGCGCCTTGTAGATTTCGCCGTGAATGACGCGCTCGCTGTAGAGCCGCTCATTGGTCGGCTTGACGAACTCGGAATCGAGGGTGAAATCGTGGATGTCCTCCGGCTGCACGAGCGCGGGCGCGCGCGAGCGCGCCATTAGATAGCGGCCCGGGTCGGACGGATGGCGCACCGTGACGTGGCCGAAGGCGTCGAGCCCGCCCTCGTTGGCGATCATGCGGTTGGCGCGCGCCACCATCGCGCGCGGTTCGGAAAGTGAGATGGCCACCGGCGTTCCTCCCCTCTCGTCGTCATGGCCGGGCAACCGGGTCCGGCCTTCGGCCGGCCCGGTCGTAAACTTGTCCCGGCCATCCACGTCTTCGATCCCGCCAGAATATTAAGACGTGGATGCGCGCGACAAGCGCGGGCATGACGAGGCAATGGATTGTTGCGCCCTATTTACGCGGCGACCAGTCCTTCGGCGCCAGCTCGAAGCCTTCGAAGTCGAAGCCCGGCGCCACGGTACAGCCGACCAGCGTCCACTCGCCCAGGGATTCCGCCGCCTGCCAGGCGCGCGCCGGCACCGTCACCTGCGGCGCCTCGTCGGCATGCACGTCGGCGCCGAGATGCACGATCTCCTCCTTGGAGCCATCGACGATCTCCAGCTTGAGCGGCGCGCCGGCATAGAAGTGCCAGATCTCCACCGCATTGATGCGGTGCCAGTGCGAGCGCTCGCCGCGCGCCAGCAGGAACAGGATGGCGGTCGAGGCGGCGCGGCCATCATGCAGGCGCGTGTCGCGAAAGGTCTCGCGATAGTGCCCGCCCTCGGGGTGCGGCTTGAGACCGAGCTTGGCGATCATGTCGGCGGCGGTGGGGAAGGGCATGACGATTCAGAAATTGCGGGGCGCATAGACGCTAAAACCGGTCCTTCCGTCCCCTGATCTCGCCGAACACCTGATCCGCCGGCTTGCCGGCCATGCCGACATCCGCCGCCAGGTCGGCCACGTCGGCGCGCAGGAACGGGTTGGCCATCTTCTCGTCGCCGATGGTGACGGGGATGGTCGGCTCGCCTTGCTCGAGGAGCTGCCCCACCTGCGCCGCGCGCGCGGCGAGCACCGGATTGTCCTTGTCGATCGACTGGGCGAAGCGGATATTGGCGGCGGTGTATTCATGCCCGCAATAGACCACCGTCTCGTTCGGCAGGTCGCGTAGCTTCTTGAGCGAGCGCCACATCATCTCGGCATTGCCCTCGATCACCCGGCCGCAGCCGATGGAGAACAGCGTGTCGCCGACGAAGGCGAGATGCTCCTTGGGCAGCCAATAGGTGATGTGGTCGAGGGTATGGCCGGGCGTCTCGATCACCTTGGCGGTGAGATTGCCGACCTTGACCTCGTCGCCCTCGCGCACGGTCTCGTCAACGCCGGGTATGTCCTTGCCTTTGGCCGGCGCCACCACGCGGCACTTGTATTTCTGCTTGAGCGCCATGATGCCGCCGGTATGGTCGGCGTGGTGGTGGGTGACCAGGATGTTGGTCAGCTTCCAGCCGGTTGCTTGCAGCGCCTCTTCCACGGGCCCCGCCTCCGGCGCGTCGATCGAGGCAGTGGCGCCGGTTTCGGGGTCGTGCAGCAGCACGCCGTAATTGTCGCTCAGGCAGCGGAAAAGGCGGGTCTCGGCGGTCATTCTCGGTCCTCGTCAGTTGGCGGAGGTTAACCGTAACATGCGGGGGAACCTTGTCGCACCCCGCCCGTTCCCGTTCCTCTTACGAAATGTCGCGCCGTTTCGTGGTAATTTCGACTCATGTCCATCGACGTCGTCGACCTGCGCAATTTCTACGGCCAGCGGCTGGGCGTGGTGGCCCGCCGCTTCGTCGGCCGTGGCATCCGCGGGCTGTGGAACGATACCGTCGGCCAGCGCGTCCTCGGCATCGGCTATGCCACCCCGTATCTCGGCCTGTTCCGCGAGGAGGCCGAGCGCTGCCTCGCCTTCATGCCGGCCAGCCAGGGCGTGGTGAAGTGGCCGAGCCAGCGGCCGGCCCTGTCGGCGCTGGTGGACGAGGTCGCGCTGCCGCTCGGCGACGGCGCGGTCGACCGCATCCTGCTGGTACATGCGCTGGAAATGACCCACGACCCGGCCGCGCTGCTGCGCGAAGTATGGCGCGTGCTTGCTTCCGGCGGGCGGCTCATGGCGGTGGTACCGAACCGGCGCGGCGTGTGGACGCGCACGGACACCACGCCCTTCGGCCATGGCCGGCCCTATTCGCGCACGCAGATCAACCAGCTCCTGCGCGAGACCTGGTTCACGCCCACCGGCTGGGGCGAGGTGCTTTACGTGCCGCCGGTCGATCGCGGCTGGTTCCTGCGCACGGCACGCGCCTGGGAGCGTACCGGCGCCACCCTGTCGGCGCCGTTCGCCGGGGTGCATCTGGTGGAGGCGACCAAGCAGGTCTACCGCGCCATCCCCGCCCGCCGCCTGAAGCGGCGGCTGGTGCCGGCGCTGGAGCCGGCCTGGGCGCCCTCGCCGGGGGGCTAGAGCGGATTCCGATTGGATGGAACATAGCCGGCGTTTGCGAGGTAGTTCTGGCATTCCTGAGGTGTGAAGCGCTCGAGCACTTGGCCGATCGCAACCCAAAGGTTGGCGACAGT
>JARRNI010000340.1:0-5490 GCA_037385125.1 Pseudolabrys sp. | reverse complement strand
ATCAATGACGGAAGGGCGGGCCTCCGGCGAATGTGCCGTGCATCATGCCCGGGCCGAACGCCAGACCCGGAAGGATCTGCTGGGCTTTGGTCTTCTGCGTATCGTCGAGCGTGGCGAGCAACTCGTTCGCCGCGGACTTCACGGCTTCGAACTGCTTCTGTCCCTGTTCCCGCATCTTGCTCGCGAAAGAAAAGCGATCCTGCGGATTGGCCGGCTTGGCGCTCTCGCGCGCGGCTTTCATCGTCACCGCGGCGTCCTGCACAGTCTTGGCATACTTCGTCCACGCTGCTTCCTGAGCGGACGTAATGCCGAGTTCAGCCTTCAGTTTGTCGATGTGCGCCTGATCGGCGAAGGCGAAACCGGGAGCTCCCGGGCCCATCATGCCGGGGCCCATTGCCCCATGCATGCGCTGCATCATCATGCCGGGACCCATTTGCCACACCATGCCGGGTCCCATGCCGCCAGGGCCGTTGCCTCGCATGAACGGCGGACCGAAACCGGGGCCGTGCGACTGCGCGAGTGCCCATCCAGTGACGAGCAATGTGGCGCCACCGATGGCGCCGATCACTAAGACTTTTTTCTTCATGGCTCTCTCCGATGCCTTGGCAACAGAGAAGTCCGTTGCCGGTGTGCCTATATGGGAAAGCCGATGTCACCCAAGTTTTTCGGAGCAAAGGTTTTTTGTGACAAAGTTTGTCAAACGCCCCGGTCGCCATGGTCCGCCACATATATTCGTAAAGTGGGCAGAACGCCCTGGTTTATAGTCGAGCCATGCAGAGTGCGCCGCACATTCTCGTTGTCGACGATCATCGCGAAATTCGCGATCTGGTGTCGCGCGCGCTCGTAAAAGACGGTTTCCGCGTCAGCACAGCAGCGGACGGCCGCGTCATGCGCAAGGTCCTCAGTGACGGCCGAATCGATCTCATCCTCCTCGACCTAATGCTGCCCGGCGAGGACGGTCTTTCGCTCTGCCGCGGGCTGCGCGCCGAATCGAACATTCCGATCATCATGCTGACGGCAAAAGGTGACGAAATTGACCGAGTCGTGGGGCTTGAGATGGGTGCCGACGATTATCTTGCCAAGCCCTTCGGCAGCCGCGAATTGATCGCCCGCATCAAGGCTGTGCTCCGTCGCACCCGGGGAAGCGCCGCGGCGGCTCGTTCGAGCGAGCGCCCGAAGCGATATCGTTTCGACAACTGGGTGCTGGACACCGGCCAGCACGAACTCGTACGCAAGGACGGCGTCACCGTGCCGCTCAGCACCGGCGAGTACGACCTGCTGATCGTACTGGTCGAACGGCCGCAACGGGTGCTCAGCCGCGACCAGCTTCTCGATCTCGCGCGTGGCCGCACGGCCAGTGCACTCGATCGCAGTATCGACACGCAGGTGAGCCGCTTGCGCAAGAAGCTCGAACGCGATCCGGCCAACCCGAAGATCATCAAGACGGTGTGGGGCGGCGGCTACATGTTTACGCCCACGGTGACACCACAATGAGACGCCTGTTTCCACAAAGCCTGTTTGGACAGACCCTCCTGGTTCTGCTTGCGGGGCTATTGATTTCGAACCTTGCAGGGTCGCTGATCTACAACTCCGATCGTGAGGACGCGGTGCGCGCAGCCGGCGGATTCGCGACAGCGCAGCGGATCGCCAATCTCACGCGACTGGTGCAGGACACCGCGCGCGACCACCGCCAGCGGATCGTAGCTGCACTGAATGACCCCTCGCTCCATGTTTCACTGTCTGCGGAACCGCCGAGCCTCGTGTCGAATGATGACGGCGGGCCCGTCGCGGAGGCGGTCAAGGAGTTTTTGATCGATCAGCTTGCGCTCGGATCAGCACGACAGCCGCGCGTTGCCGTTGCATCAAACAATGTTCCTGCTTTCGGGAGATGGCGCCCAATGATGGGCCCGGGACCAATGATGCACGGCTTCGGCGCATTCGGTCCTTTCGGAGGATTTCGCGATTTGCAAGTCGCAATTCCGTTGGCAGACGGCCAATGGCTTTCGTTCACCACAGCGGTTCCGGCGAGCGGACCTGCTTTGTCGCGGCAGTTCCTTATTTCGATGGCGCTGATGGCAATCATCCTCATTGCCGTCTCAGTATGGGTCGTGCGCCGTGTCACGGCGCCACTCACCTCGCTGTCGGCCGCTGCCGAGCGGCTCGGCACTGACTTGAATGCACCGCCGTTGCCCGAGTTAGGCACGATCGAGACGCGAAAAGCTGCGCATGCCTTCAACACAATGCAAGCGCGGCTGCGCGGGCTCGTTGAGAACCGCACGCGCATGCTTGCCGCGATCTCACATGATCTGCGAACTCCGCTGACCCTGTTGCGGCTGCGCGCAGAGAATGTCGCCGAAACCGCCGAGCGGGACAAGATGCTCGGCACTATCGCCGAAATGGATGCGATGCTTGCCGAAACGCTTCGCTATGCCCGCGACGAAGCAACCGCTGAACCGCGCCGCCGCACGGATATCTCGGCACTCCTTACCAGCGTGGTGGACGACATGGCCGATGCTGGTGCGCCGATCAGCATGGAGCCCGCGCAGCCGGTCATCTGCGAGTGCCAGCCAGCAGCCATCAAGCGTGCGCTTACCAACCTTCTTGATAATGCTGTGAAATACGGCAAACGGGCTCAAGCGACGATCCGAGCGACGCCGAATTCCATTGAGATCGTGATCGACGACGAGGGGCCGGGAATTCCTGAAGGTGAGTTAAAGCGTGTGTTTGAGCCATTCTATCGTGTGGAGGCCTCAAGAAGCCGCGACACGGGCGGCATTGGTCTCGGGCTGGCGATCGCGCTTTCAATAATCCATGGACACGGTGGCCAGCTTACACTGAATAATCGCTCCAAAGGCGGTCTTCGTGCTACTGTCGCACTTCCGATTACTTTGCACAGCCGTCCGTAATTGCCGCACAGGATCGGCCGACGGGTTGAAATCCCCGATCAAAAGGCAGCGATTTGGGCGAGCAGAGCTTCGCTAACTGTAACACCCTCGCGGCCGGCCTGCTCGCGCGCCGCGATGCGCCTTGCACCCGGCAGGCGCGCGCCCGGCTGCGCCTCGATTGAACCGGCAAGCGCAGCGAAATGTTCGAGCGAGCCGTCGAAAGCTTCCGGATCCAAAGCGATCATCAATTGCCCGGTGCCGGGCGGCGAACCTTCCGCGTCGAGGAAAGAAGAAGCGTCGGCGGCGAAATTGGCGCCGGTCAGCCCGGCGGCCAGCAATTCAACCATCAGCGCCAGCGCCGTGCCCTTGGCATCGCCCAAGGGAAGCATGGTGCCGGCAAGCCCGGCGGCCGGATCGGTGGTCGGCTGGCCGTCGGCATCGAGCGCCCAGTCCTCAGGGATCGGCTCGCCCTTCTGCCTGGCGGCGAGGACAGCCCCCCGCGCCACCTTGGACAGCGACAGATCCACCACGATGGCCGGCCGGCCGGGCAGCGGACAGGCAAAGGCGATCGGGTTGGTGCCGAATACCGCCTTGGCGCCACCCCAGGGCGCGATCGCCGCCGGCGTATTGGCGAATATCAGCGCCATCAGGCCCTGCTCCGCCAGCCGCTCGACAGCATGGCCGGCGACCCCGCAATGATGCGAGCGCGTGACGGCGGCGGCGGCGATTCCATTCGTGCGCGCCGCCGCGGGCAATTCGGAAAGCGCCAGATCGAGCGCCGGATAAGCGAAGCCGTGCCTGGCGTCGACCACCGCGGCGGCCGGCCGCCGCCATGCGAGCGCAGGCTTGGCGAAGCCGTCGACCTTGCCGACCTTGGCCTGCGCGGCATAACTCGGCAGACGCGAGAGCCCATGGCCCTTCTGCCCGTCGGCCTCGGCGGCGACCAGGGCGCACGCCACGCTTTGGGCGTTGTCCTTGTCGGTGCGGCAGCGCGTGAGCGTGCGCACCACCAGGTCTTCCGCCTCGGCCAGCGTCACGATCGGCATCAGCGGCCACCGGCGAGGTGATCGCGGATCTTCTCGGCCACCATCCGCGACACGCGTGCATTGGCTTCCACGGTCACGCCGGCGACATGCGGCGTCAAAATGAGATTGGGACAGCCGGCGAACACCCGCGCGCGTTCTTGCGTCAGCGGCTCCTGCGCGAACACGTCGAGCGCGGCGCCGCCGAGCGCGCCCGATTTCAGGGCGGCCGCCACCGCCGCTTCGTCGAGCACGCCGCCGCGCGCGGCGTCGATCAGGATGGCACCGCGCTTCATGCGCGAGATGGCAGCGCCGTCGATGATGTGGCGGGTCGCTTCGGTCAGCGGCACGTGCAGCGAGACCACGTCGCTCTCCTGCAGCAGGGCATCGAGATCGCGCCGTGCTACCTTGCCCCAGGCCTGCGACCAAGCCGGATCGCTTTCGGCAAGATGCGGATCGCAGGCGCAGACGGTCACGCCGAGCGCCGCGGCGGCCGCCGCCGTCTTGCGCCCGATGCCGCCGAAGCCGACGAGGCCCAACGTCTTGCCGCCCGCCTCGCGTCCTATCAGCCTGGTGCGCGGCCATTGCCCCGCCAGCACCGCATCGGTGGCGGCGAACACCCCGCGCAGCAGCGTGAGCATGGCGCCGATCACGTATTCCACCACGGCGGCATCGTTGGCGCCGGTGGCGGGATAAACGGCGATACCACGCGCCTTGCACGCGGCGAGATCGATATTGTCGAGGCCGACGCCCAGCCGGCCGACGGCTTCGAGCTGCGGTGCTTGCGCCAGCAGCGCCTCGTCCACCTTGGTGCGGTTGCGCACGATCAGCGCGCGCGCACCGCCAAGCGCCGCGGTCAGGTCGGAGCGGCGGTCGACCAGCGTGGCATCGTAGTGCACGTCATGGCCGGCGAGAGCGCCGCGAATGGCGTCCACGTCAATGAACTCGGTAATCACAATCACAGACATGCGTTCTCAGCGGCGCATGATCTTTTCCGAAACGGCTTCCGCTTTTCGGAAACCATGCGCCGACGATCAGGCGCTGCGGTATAGCTTGGTGAGCACGAACTCCCGGTGGCCGAGCGCCTCCGCCGCGGTCAGCCGGCCGTTGGCGGTGCGCAGGATCATCTCGATCAGCGCGTCGCCGGCCTGCTGAATCGTCATGTCGCGGCGCAGGATACCGGTGACATCGAGATCGATGTGCTCGGACATGGTGCGCACGGTGCGCGGATTTCCGGAAATCTTGATCACCGGCAGGATCGGATTGCCGATGATGTTGCCCTGCCCGGTCGGGAAGGTATGCACCGCGTAACCAGCCGCCGCCATCAGCGTCACGCATTCCGCCGCCGCCGACGAGGTGTCCATGTAGTAGAGGCCGGGCCCCTTGGCCGGCGCCTCGGCCGGCTCCAGCACGTCGATATATTGGCAGGTGCGGCCGATCTTCTCGAGATTGCCGAGCGCCTTTTCCTCGATGGTGGTCAGCCCGCCGGCGATGTTGCCCTTGGTCGGCTGCGATTCCGAGAGATCGTTGGTCTTGTGCGCCTGGATGACGTCGTCCTCATAGGCCTGCCAGGTCTTCATCCA
>JARRNI010000339.1:0-6419 GCA_037385125.1 Pseudolabrys sp. | reverse complement strand
TAGCCGAGCATGATGAGGCCGAGGCCAGCGAGGGCGTAGATCAGCACCGAGCGCACCTTCAGCGCCTCGGCGATAGCGATGAGGATCGCCAGCGGCAGAAGACTGACGGCGCCGGTCGCGACCGCTCCCACCACCACAACTCCGGTGAAGGTGCCGCGCTCGAAGGCGTCGCCGGTGACCCCATGCCATTCCGGGCCGAGCAGACCGATGGCAATGGCGACGCCGGTGGCGAGCGAGGCCACCAGCACGGCGAAAATGACGACGAAGATGCGGCCGAGGAGTGCCATACGGTTCTTTCTTCACCTCTCCCCGCTTGCACAAGGCAGGTTACCGTGACCCGGATCGTTTGTGGAGTGGATGTGTCCAAGCACCGTCTGGATGCCCATGTGGAGCCGCTCGGCCGGTTCCAGAGCTTCGACAACAATGCCGCGGGATCGCCGAACTCTTCTCGTTCTGTCGCCGCCGTGAGGTTCAACTCGTGGCCATGGACGCTTCCGACGGCTGCGAGCGCACGGCCTTCCTGCTGCTGTGGAAAGCCGGCCTCGCCTGCGGCCTCACCAATCCCAGGAGCGTGCGACCGCTACGCCGAGGCGATGGGCATCCTGGAGAAGACCAATCGGCTCGATGCCGGCGTGACCGCCCGCTTCGCGCTTACCAAGGACCTCAAGCCGACCAACCCGCCGACGCCCCTCCAGCAGCGGCTGAAGGCCTTGGTGGCCCGGCTTCGCCAGGTGACCGACGATCTCACGGTCTACAAACAGCGGCGTAGCAGCGCCGTCAACGCCGAGATGGTGCAAAGTCTCGACGAGGTGATCGCCCTGCTCAAGCGCCAGACGCGCAGTCTGGAGGGCAAAATCGCCTCGCTGATCGATGACGATCCTTTGTGGTCGCATCTGGACGCCGCCTTGCGCGCCACCAAGGGCGTCGCCAACCGGACCGTGGCGCGGCTCCTGGGCGAACTGCCGGAGCTCGGCATCTACTCCAACAAAGCCGTGGTCAAGTTGGCCGGCCTGGCGCCGCTCGCCGACGACAGCGGCGCCCGGACGGGCCGCCGCCATATCCGGGGCGGTCGCGCTGACATCCGTTCGATCCTGTTCCTGGTCGCCGGCACCGTCTGCCGCTTCGACCCCAGCATGGAAGCCTTCCGACGCAAGCTCTCCGACGCAGGCAAGCCTCCAATGGTCGTCCGGGTCGCCTCGCCCGCAAACTCCTCGTCCGCCTGAATGCCAAAGCACGCGAAGCGCGACAAAATTATGCCCTTGCAACCTGACAACCCAGATAGTCGCTCTCCCACTAGGGGAGAGGGAAGATCACTCCACCATCGCCATCGCCCGCAGCGCCAGGCGCTCGCGCGCGGTCAGCTTTTCGCTGGCGCTCTTGAGCTGTCCGCAGGCCGCCAGGATGTCGCGCCCGCGCGGCGTTCGCACCGGCGAGGCATAGCCGGCATCGAACAACACCTGCGAGAACTTTTCGATGTGCTCCCAGTCGGCGCATTCATACTTGCTGCCGGGCCAGGGATTGAAGGGGATCAGATTGATCTTGGCGGGAATTCCCTTCAACAGCCGCACCAGCACCTTGGCATCTACGATGGAATCGTTGACACCCTTGAGCATGACGTATTCGAAGGTGATGCGCTTGGCATTGGAAACGCCGGGATAGTTGCGGCAGGCGTCCATCAACTGTGCGATTCCGTATTTGCGGTTGAGCGGCACTAGCTCGTTGCGCAAGTCGTCGCGCACGGCATGCAGCGAGATCGCCAGCATGCAGCCAATCTCTTTTCCGGCATGCTCGATCATCGGCACCACGCCGGAGGTGGACAGCGTGATGCGGCGCTTGGAAATGCCGATGCCGTCGCCGTCGGCGATGATCAGAAGCGCGTCGCGCACCGCCTCGAAATTGTAGAGCGGCTCGCCCATGCCCATCATCACGATGTTGGTCACGCAGCGTTCACCGCTCGGAACCACGCCGTCGGTCGGTCTAGTGCCGCCCGGCCAATCTCCCACCCGGTCGCGCGCCGCCATCACCTGGCCGACGATCTCGCCGGCGGTGAGGTTGCGCACTAGGCGCTGGGTGCCGGTGTGGCAGAACGAGCAGTTGAGCGTACAGCCGACCTGGCTAGAGACGCAGAGCGTGCCGCGTTCGGTATCGGGGATATAGACGCACTCGACTTCGTGCGGCAGCCGGCTGTCGGGCTCGCCGGGCAGGCGCAGCAGCCATTTGCGGGTGCCGTCGACCGAGACCTGCTCGGCCACCACCTCGGGGCGATCGAGGGTGTAATGCGCGGCGAGCTTGGCGCGCAGCTCCTTCGACACGCTGGTCATTGCGTCGAACGAAGTGAAGCCGCGGAAATAGATCCAGTGCCAGAGCTGCTGCACGCGCATCTTGCGCTGGCGCTCGGGCACGCCGAGGCGGCCGAGCGCTTCGGCCAGTTCGGCGCGCGACAAGCCGATCAGCGACGGCTTTGCCGGCGCCACATAGCGCTCAAGCTGCGCCTTTTCGATCAAGGGCGCGGCGGGCGCGTCATTATGGGCTGCAACCTCGGTCATGGGTTTAAATCTAGCACGAACGACACCACACACGCGCCTTCCCCCCCACGCGGGGAGAGGGCCAGACGTCGCGCGGCGAGCTGGTGCTTTATGTAGGAAGCGAAGGGCCTATTTGCACTCCGACGCCACCTTGTCGAGGGCGTCGGAAACCCCTTTCAGCGAATAGGTGTCGGTGGTCTTGGTGTCGTGGGTCGAGACGCTCTTGACCACCATCTGGCTGCCTTTGCGCATGGCCTCGACCATCTGCGACTCCTCGGCGGCGTTCTTCACCCAGGCACCGTCCTTCTGGGTGTAGAGGTCGTATTTCGACGACCCGTCGATGGTGGCGGTGGCGTCGACGCCGGACTTCTGCGGGTAGCCCACGATCACCGAGACCTCGTTCTTCACCTTCTCGGCCGGACGCGTGGAGACGAAGAAATAGATCGGGTCGCGGTTGCGGCCGGGCGGGTCGGTCACCGCCGAGGTGGGCTGGGACAGCGCGAAGCAGACGGTCTTGCCGTCCGGGTCTGCCTTGTAGGCGCCCCAATCCCCGAATTGGCCGAGCCGCGTGGCCTTGTCCGTGGGCGTCGCGCCAGCGGGAGTCAAAAAAGCGCAGGCCGAGACGGCCAGAGCGACAATCGCGGTGCGGAGCAAATAGGTCATGTTCATCGGGCCCTACCGGTGTCAAACGTTGCGGCGGCTGTGAGACCGCCCCCTAGGATAGAAGAATACCAGCCCCTTAGAAGGCAAAATCGGCAATGTGAAGGCGGCAATGCGCCGCTGGTCTCGTGAAAGTAGCCGCCAAACATTAACAGGGAACGATCCGGCAATGCAAAGCCGTGCTATAAGCGCTTAACTCCACCGCAAGCCGAACGGATCCCCAAAGAAGACCATGAAAGCCGTGCTCTGCACCCGCCTCGGCGGACCCGACGATCTCGAACTTGCCGACATCGCCACGCCCGAGCTTGGCCCCGGCGAGGTGCTGGTGCGAATCGCCGCTGTCGCCCTCAACTTCTTCGATACGCTGATTATCGCCGGCAAGTACCAGACCAAGCCGGAAATGCCGTTCTCGCCCGGCGCCGAGTTCGCCGGCACGGTGGAAAAGCTCGGCCCCGGCATCAGCGCGCCGGCGGTGGGCACCCGCGTCCTGGCCTACTGCGGCTATGGTGCGGCGCGGGAATACGTGGCGCTGCCGGCGAAGGAACTCGTGGCCATGCCACCGGCGCTCGATTTCGACCATGCCGCCGGCCTATGCGTGACCTACGGCACTTCGCTCTACGGGCTGAAGAACCGCGGCACGCTCAAGCCTGGCGAGACGCTGGCGGTGCTCGGCGCCTCCGGCGGCGTCGGTCTGGCGGCGATCGAGATCGGCAAGCTGATGGGCGCGCGGGTGATCGCCTGCGCTTCCTCGGCCGAGAAGATCGAATTCACGCGCCGCCACGGCGCCGACGAGGGCCTCGACTACGGCAAGGAGGACCTGAAGGAGGGCCTGCTCCGCCTCACGCAAGGGCGCGGCGTCGACATGCTCTACGATCCGGTCGGCGGACGCTATTCGGAGGCCGCCCTGCGCTGCATGGCCTGGGAGGGACGTTTCCTGGTGATCGGCTTCGCCGCGGGCGAGATTCCGAAAATCCCCCTCAATCTGGTGCTGCTGAAGAGCTGCGACGTGCGCGGCGTGCTATGGGGCGCCTGGACTGAGCGCGATCTCGCCGGTCACCGCGCCAATACCGAGCAGCTTCTGGCCTGGGCGGCGGACGGCAAGCTGTCGACGCACGTGCACGCGGTCTATCCGCTCGCCGAGGCGCCCAAGGCGCTGAAGGCGATCGCAGCACGGAAGGTGATGGGGAAGGTGATTCTGCGGCCGTAGGTCACGCCTTCTCACCCAAATTGTCATGCCCCGCGAATGCGGGGCATCCAGTAGACGCAGGCTTGCCGGTAGCGCGAAAGACCGTGAGTACTGGATCGCCGGCATTTGCGGGCGATGACAGCCATCATTGCTGCGATGCTATATCCGCCAGCTTGTTCTTCGCCGCTTCGCGGTGGGCCGGGCCGATGTGATCGGAGACCAGCTTAAGGGCAGCGGCGAGCACGGCCGCGTCGTCAGTATAGCCGATCACAGGCAGCAGGTCGGGGACCGCGTCGGTCGGTAGCACGAAATAGGCGAGCGCGCCGACCAGGGCGGCCTTCACGTATCCCGGGGTCTCGCTATCGAAGGCGCAGTAATAGGCCGCCAGCAGGTCCTCGGCGAACGGAATGCGGGCCACGATGGGCGCCAGCTTGCGCCAGAAATCGCGCCGCAAGGCGTCAAGATCGACGTCGGGACGGGCAAAAGACATACGGTAATATTTGGGTAGTAAATCGGGCGCTCGCAAGGCGACGCTTCGCCACGGCCGGGCCTCGCAATAAGTCACGCCAGCCATTACGTATCGGGCAGAATCGAGGCTTCACGAGGCTGTATGTCCTGGTCCTTGAATATCGGCAGGGTGGCGGGCACCATCGTCCGCATCCACATCACTTTCCTGCTGTTTCTCGCGTGGATTTTCGCCGCCAGCTACGCCGCGAGCGGCGCCGCCACGGCCTGGGACACGCTTGCCTTCGTGGTGCTGCTGTTCCTGTGCGTGCTGCTGCACGAATTCGGCCACATCTTCACGGCGCGTGCCTTCGGGGTGACCACGCCCTATGTGACGCTACTGCCGATCGGCGGAGTGGCGCAGCTCGAGCGCATTCCGGAAGAGCCCTATGAGGAATTCCTCATCGCCATCGCCGGTCCGCTGGTCAATGTAGAGGTGTCGATGATCGACCGGCTGGCGATCGTCAACCTGTTCCTGGCGCTGTTCAACCTGATCCCGGCTTTCCCGATGGATGGCGGCCGCGTGCTGCGTGCGGCGCTGGCGACCAAATGGGGCTATGTGCGGGCGACCGAGATTTCCGCCACGGTCGGCCAGTTCGTCGCCTTCGCGCTCGGCTTCATCGGGCTGATGTACAACCCGCTGCTGATCTTCATCGCTATCTTCGTCTATCTCGCCGCCGCTTCCGAATCGCACATGGTGGCGCTACGCGCGGCCTCGCACGGCGTGCCGGTCAGTCACGCCATGGTGACGCATTTCGAGGCGCTCTCGCCCGAAGGTCATCTCGACGACGCGGTGCAGACCCTGCTGCAGACCGGCCAGGGCGAGTTCCCGGTGGTGAACACCGCCGACCGGCCGGTCGGCGTGCTCGACCGCGGCGCGCTCATCCGCGCGCTCAAGACGCTGGGGCCGGACGCCCGTGTGGCCGACGCCATGAGTCCGGAATTCCCCACGGTCGGCCATCGCATCACCCTCGAGCAAGCCTTCAAGGTGCTGCAGGAGAAAGGCGTGCCGGCGATCGGCGTCACCGACGCCGACGGCAAGCTGGTCGGCTTGGTCACCGGCGAGACCATCGCCGAGATGATGATGCTGCGCGATGCCCTGCCACAGGGCCCCCGCCTCGGGCCCTGGGGACGGGCGCAGGGAGCGTAGCAGGGCAAAATAGAGTCTGAGCAGCAGCGCCTGAGCGCTTCCACTTTCGGATCGAATATTAGAGCCCGATCCCATTAGATTGAATCACCGCGCTTCCCTAACGCTTTGCTTGCGCATGATCTTTTCCGAAAACCGGTTCCCAATTTTCGGGATCATGCGCTAGGCCGCCTGCAAGAGCGCGCTCACCTTCGGCCAGGGATCGGGCTCGAAACCAGCGTAGCGGTCGTGCTCGACCCGCGTCAGCCAGCCTTCCACCGCCTTGTCGAACGCCGGCCGCGCTTGAACGCGCTCGTACCAGCGCGCCACACCCGGCTTGTCGTCCCACAGCCGGGACAATCGCAATTTGGTCAGCCGCCAGATGTAGGGCGTCGCCGCCGCGTCGGCGAGCGAGTAG
>JARRNI010000338.1:0-12206 GCA_037385125.1 Pseudolabrys sp. | reverse complement strand
GATCAGCAGGTCGTGAAACTTGATCGCCATGTTGCAGTCGACGCAGGGACCGGCGTCTCGCCGTGGATATAGCTCTCGGCGAAGCGGTCGATTACCGCCTCCTTGAAGCGGCTCTCGTAGTCCAGGACGTAATGCGGAATGACGATGCTTTCGGCCACGCGGCGGGCGTCGTAGATGTCCTGGCCCGCGCAACAGGCACCCTTGCGGTGGGTGGCAGCGCCGTGGTCGTAGAGCTGCAGGGTGACGCCCACCACGTCGTAGCCTTCGGCCTTGAGCAGCGCGGCCGTGACCGAGGAATCGACGCCGCCGGACATGGCGACGACGACCCGGGTCTCGGCAGGCTTGCGGTCGAGATCGAGGCTGTTGGGCATGGCACTTCTTACTATAAGTGGCGATCGGGGCCGCGCAATGCAGGGGGCCCGCGGAACCGGCGGCGGCGGCGCCCGCGCCCCGGCGGCAAATTCTGCCGGCAGGCCAGCAGGCGCTGCCGGGCCGAACGCGCCGGCACGGCCCGGCTTTTCTCTTAATGTATTGATATATAGAGAAATTCGCGAAAGCAAAGGGCTGGCCTGGCGATTGCACAGGGGACGGCGGATATCCGGAGGTGCCCCCTTGCCGTCTGTCGCGTCAGATCCCCCTGCCCCCAAGCCCGCCGCGCCGCCGGCGCCGAAGCCGGCCGCCGCCGAGCGCGCGCCGGCGACCCCGTTCCAAGCCCTGCTCGATTCCCCCGAGCCGGCCGCACCCCCGCCGCGCAAGGATCCGCCCCCGGCCAAACACGCCGAGCAGAGTCCGCCGCCGCGGGACGACCGCAAATCGGCCGACAGCGCCAAGCAAGCCACGGATAAGCACGCCACGGATAAGAATAATGCCAAGGCTGCCGGCAAGGACAGTCCGCCTCAAGCCGATCAGACGCCCGCTCAGGCCGAGACCGGCAAGACGGCCGGCGGCGTCAAGACGAAAACCGACGCCAACACCACCCAGGCGGCCGGAGACGCTCTTAAGCAGACGGCCAAGCACGCCAAGGACAAATCCGCCGGCGCGGCCAAGGGCAAAGACGGCAAGAAAGATCCTGCCAGCGCCGACGGTGCGGTAGATGCCAACGGTGTCGTCGCCGCAGTGGTGACGCCGACCGTCGCGCCGGCCACGCTCGGCCCGGCCAAGCCGACCAAAGGTGCCGGCATCGACGCGGACGGCGCCGCCAAGGGTCAAAAGAACGCCCTCGCTGCGCTGCCAGCCGGCGATACCAAAGCCGCCGACGGCGCCAAGGCAGACGACAAAGTGGGCGACAAAGCCGGCGATCAGACGAGCGACGCGGCCGGAAAGCCGCAAGCCAATTCCGACGGCAAATCCGACAACAAGCCGCAAAGCGCCGGCGATTCCGGCAAGCAATCGGCAGCGCATCCCGCCGGCCCGGCGCCCGACAAAGCGCATCAAGCCGACGCACACGACGGCAAAGCCCAGCCGCAAAGCGGTGCGCAGGCCGCGCCGAAAGCCGACGCCGCGCCGCCGCAAGTGACGCCGCCGACGCAACAGAACGCACCGTCCTCAACGCCGGCTCCGGCGCCAACGGCACAGCCGCTGCCGCAAGCGGCGCCGGTGCCGCTATCCGGCGTCGCCATCGACATCGCCGGCAAGGCGCTCGCCGGCAAGAACCGCTTCGAGATCAGGCTCGACCCGCCCGAGCTCGGCCGCGTCGAGGTCCACCTCGACGTCGACAAAGACGGCCGCATCACCTCGCATGTGATCGCCGACCGCAAGGACACGCTCAACCTGCTGCAGCGCGACGCCTCCGGCCTGCAGCGCGCCCTGCAGGACGCCGGCCTCAAGACCGCCGATAACGGCCTGCAGTTCTCGCTGCGCGACCAGTCCGGCGGCCAGCAGCAGAATTCCGGCGGGTCTGCTTCCAGCGGCGCCCGCCTGGTGGTTGAAGACGACAGCCTCGCGCCCATCGACGCGGCGGCGGGCGGCTACGGCCGCATCCTCCGCCTCGACGGCGGGCTGGACATTCGCGTGTAGGAAACGGTCATGAGCGGCATTCTTCCAGCAGCAACTTCGAGTGCGAGCGCCGCCGGCGCCGTGTCGAGCGCGATTAACAACGGCACCATCGCCGGCAATTTCACCACCTTCCTGCAATTGCTGACCACGCAGTTGCAGAACCAGAACCCGCTCGATCCGCTCGACACCAACCAGTTCACCCAGCAACTGGTGGAGTTCGCCCAGGTCGAGCAGCAGCTCAAGTCGAACGACCAGCTCTCGACCCTGGTCTCGCTGCAGCAAAGCGCGCAGGCGACCTCGGCGCTCAGCATGATCGGCTCCACCGTGGTGGTGAACGGGCAGACCGCGCAGCTCGCCAACGGCAGCGCGAGCTGGACGCTGAACGCGAGCAAGCCGACCACCGCCACCATCTCGATTGCGGATTCCACCGGCCAGACCGCCTATACCGGCAAGTTCGCGGTCAATGCCGGCAGCCAGCAATTCAACTGGAACGGTCACGGCAACGACGGCAAGATCTGGCCGCCTGGCAGCTACACGCTCACCGCCACCGGCGTCGACGCCAACGGCCAGCCCTCGACCATTTCCACCCAGGTGCAGGCGCCGGTCGATTCGGTCGACCTCACCCAGTCGCCGCCGGTCTTGTCGATCAACGGCCAGAACTACCTGATGAACCAGATCCAGAAGATCGTGCGACCGGGCGCCTAGGCTCGCGCCGGCCGCTTTTTCGTCGATTGTGCGGTGCGCCGGCGCCCGTCGCCTTGCAGCGCCGTCTCCACCGCGCGCTCGAGCGCCGACAGTTCGAACGGCTTGCGCAGGATGTCGAAGCGGCCGTCGGCGAGCTGCGCCGCGTCGCTGTAGCCGCTGGTCAGCAGCACCGCGATGTCGGGGAAATTGTTGCGGCAGGTCTCGGCCAGCGCCAGCCCGTTCATCGGGCCGGGCATCACGATATCCGAGAACAACAGGTCGAAATGAATGCCCTGCTGCAGATGGCGCAGCGCCTCGGTCGCATTCTCCGCCCGCACCACCCGGTAGCCCAGTTGCTCGAGCAGCGTCGAGGTGACGTCGGCGACCTCGCGGCTGTCCTCGACCAGCAGCACGGTGCCCTTCACCTCGGCGCCGGCGCCCAGCACCGCATCCGGATTGGCCGCCGGCCGGCCCAGGCTGCGCGGCAGATAGATGGTGACGGCGGTGCCCTTGCCCACCTCGCTCGACACGGTCGCGGCGCCGCCCGACTGCATGGCAAACCCGTGCACCTGCGACAGGCCGAGCCCGGTGCCCTTGCCGACCGGCTTGGTGGTATAGAACGGCTCGAACACGCGCTGCAGAACGTCGGGCGCCATGCCGCTGCCGGTATCGATGATGGCGATCGCCACGAAATCGCCCTCCAGCGAGGCCACGCGCGAGCCCCGCTTCAGCACCACGTTGCGCGCCGACAAGGTGATGCGGCCGCCGTCCGGCATGGCGTCGCGCGCATTGACCGCGATATTGACCAGCGCCAGTTCGAGCTCGCCGAGATCGGCCTCGACCGGCCAGATCTTGTCCTCGATGTCGCAGACCAACTCGATATTGCCGCGCAGGGACGGCGCCAGCATATCGCGCACGGCGTCGATGCGCTGGCGCAGGTCGACCACCACCGGCATCAGGGTCTGGCGCCGCGAGAAGGCGAGCAACTGCCGCGTCAGCTTCTCGCCGCGCGCGGCCGCGGAGCGGATCGCCTCCACCGCCTGCTTGTCCTTGGCCTCGCTCAGCCGGCTTTGCAGGATCTGCGAATAGCCCGACACGATCATCAGAAGATTATTGAAGTCGTGCGCGATGCCGCCGGTGAGCTGGCCGAGCGCCTCCATCTTCTGCGCCTGGGCAAGCTGCTCGCGCGCCTGCTCGAGCGCGATCTGCGCCTCCCGCTGCTCGGTGATGTCGCGGGTGATCTTGGCGAAACCGAGAAGCTCGCCGGCGTCGTTGCGGATGGCGTCGATCACCGAGGTCGAATAGAAGCGGCTGCCGTCCTTGCGCACGCGCCAGCCTTGCGACTCGTGCTGACCTTCGCGCGCGGCGGTCTCCAGCGCCTGCTCCGGCAAGCCGGCCTCGCGGTCCTCCTCGGTGAAGAACTCCCGGTAGTTGCGGCCGACGATCTCCTCCGCCGCATAGCCCTTGATGTTGGCGGCGCCGGCGTTCCAGCTCAGCACGCGCCCTTGCGGATCGAGCATGTAGATCGCGTAGTCGCGCACGCTGCGCAACAGCAGCCGGTAGCTCTGCTCGGACTGGCGCAAGGCGCGCTCGGCCTTGATGCGGTCGGTGACGTCGAGGCAGACGCCGAGCATGCGCACCGGCGCGCCCGTCTCGTCGCGCACCACCTCGCCGATGCTCTGCAGAAGGCGCACGCCGCGGTCGGGGCGCACGATGCGCTCCTCGTGGCTGAAGGCTCGGCCCGAGCGCAGCGCGCCGTCGATGCTGTCTTCCACCCGCTCGCGGTCTTCTGGATGCACGAAGCTCAAGAACGCGTCGATCGTGCCTTTGAAATCGCGGCGCGCCAGACCGTAGATCTCGAACAACTGGTCCGACCAGACGACGCGGTCGCTTTTCACGTCCCACGACCAGCTACCGAGATTGGCGAGCCGCTGGGCCTCCTGCAGATGAATGTTGGCGTCGGCCAGCGCCGCGGTGCGCTCCCTGACGCGGCGGTCGAGCTCGCCTTGCGTGCGGCGCAAGCTTTCTTCGCTGGCGCGCCGCATGGCGACGTCCGCGCTCAAAGCCAGACTCGGCACCGTCAGGCTGACCATGAAGGTGAGCAGCACCAGGAAAGACTCGTTGATGCTCATCTCCCCGAACGGACCGATGTGTTCGAGCGTGCCCCAGATGGTAAAGCCGGTGAGGATCAGGCTGACCGTCGCGGTGTCGCGCGGGCCGCGCCTGAGCGCCGTCCAGACCAGCGGCAGGATCGCCAGGAAGCCGAGCGGGCTGGAATATTCCGTGCGCGGCAGCAGCGGGCTGAACGCCAGCAGGCCGACGGCAACCGCACCGGCCGCCGCCGCCGTGGAGGCCAGCCACTCCTTGCGGCGGAAGGCGCGCCAGCCGCTGCGCGCCCACAACACGATGACCGGGGTCACTACCAGCGCACCGGCGGCGTCGCCCAGCCACCAGGTTACCCAGATCGGCGAGAAATCGGGCCAGGCCGCCAGACCCGTCACGCACAACGTTACCACGCCGATCGACGCGCTGATCACGGTCGCCGGCCCGACCACGACGAGGGCGAATTTCGCCACCCCGAGCGCCGTGCCGAAAACCTCGCGGCCGCCGGCCCAGCGTCCGATCAGGAAGCCGCCGACCACGGCTTCCAGGGTGTTGCCGACGGCGATGGCGGCGGAACTCTGCAACGTGCCCGCACTGGTGGCATTGGCGGCGAAGGCGCCGACCAGGATCGCCGGCCACAGCCGCAAACCGCCGAGCAGCACGGCGGCCAGCGCAATGCCACTCGGCGCCCAGATCGGGCTGGCGCTCCCATTGACCGAGGCGAGCCACAATCCCAGCCTGGCGAGCACGAAATAGGCCACCCCCACCGCCAGCAAGGTGCTGATATATCGGACAAGGGCGCGCCAGCGCGGACGGCGGCCGGTGGGCGGTTTTTCCAAACGTTGCCCCCTAAAAGGCTTCGCGATGCCCTATATTAGCCGAGCATTCGCGCTTTCTGGAGTAGCCGGATGCGGTAGCCCGGCGGCCATCCGTAACCGAAAGGTTAGCAGAAACAAGGCAATCAGCCGTTGCGTCAGTCGAGTCTTGTGCTTGTGAGTACACCAATGACCGAGCCCCACCGCCCGAGGGTCAAGTATGTCATCGGGCCCGATGGAAGTCCGCTGACCATCGCGGATTTGCCCCCGCCTTCCACCAAGCGCTGGGTCATCCGGCGCAAGGCCGAAGTCGTTGCAGCGGTGCGAGGCGGCCTGCTGTCGCTGGAAGAAGCTTGCGCCCGCTACACTTTGACGGTCGAAGAATTCCTTTCCTGGCAATATTCCATCGACCAGCACGGCCTCGCGGGCCTGCGCACCACGCGCATTCAGCAATACCGGCAGTAATAGAAGGTCCGCTCGCGTGAATGTTTCGGCGGCCGCCCGCAGCCGGCGATTGTATTTTTGCGGCCCGTTAGAGCCACGTCTATTAAGGATTCGGCAAGACTCGGCGGTCTGTCGCCGGGGTCGTCAAGGGGTTGCGTCTTAACCGCGTCGGCAACTGTTCCTCCATTGCCAAGGTCCGGCCCTCCGCCGCCGCCTCCCGCTATGCTAGAGCTATCGCAGGCTGCTCGAGAGGAATCATGCGCGCTGCCATTGGTGTCATTGTCGCGGCGATCGGTCTGGCCCTGTGTCCGGCCCTGGCGCATGCAGAGCGCGGCGCGCCAACCTTCTGGAACGCGGTGCAGGCGAACTGCAATGCCACCGCAGCAAAGCCGCCCAACAAGCTTGGCCGGCGCATCGCCCGGACCGCGATTGACGAGTTCTACCGCTTCGGCGGACACGAGATCGATTCCAACGGCCGGCTGTTCCACTTCGGTCTGACCGAGGCGGAGCACAAGGCGGAGGACGGTCCGCCGGCCCGAGACCCGCCGCTCGGCCGGCTCGGCTGGTGGCGGGTGATGAAATATTGGCGGACGCTGTACGGCGACGACGCCGCCGACAAGCTCGAGGTGCGCGGTTATCGCGACGCCTCGAGCGCGACGCAAGCCAAGCAGGCAGCGCCGCTCTTGCGCACCAGCGCCGGGCAGCTCCTGCGCGACGCCGAGGCGGTCTCCGATCAGGCCGCGCGCGAAATCCTGCGCGAGGCCGCCTTGCGCGCGGCCATCATCGATACGCCGTGGTCGGCGGCCTTTATCAGCTACGTGATACGTACTGCGGGCGCCACCGCCAAACAGTTCCACTTTTCCAACGCCCATCGCGACTATATCTACGACGCCTTCGCCGTCAGCGCGGCCGAGCTTACCAGCCATGATGTAAGCGAACGGCTCTACCGCGCCTGTCCGCTCACCGCCACTAGGCCTCGCGCGGGCGATCTGGTCTGCGCCCAGTACCAGCCGGTTCTTGCCGACGCGAGCGCGAGCGCGGTGCGCGAGCGCATCCGGGCGGAACTCGGCGGCAGCCCCGGCGCGCGCTCGGTCCGGCGCACCCATTGCGAAATCGTCGCTTATGTCGACCGACCGGCACGCAAGATCTACACCATTGGCGGCAACGTCTATCAGTCGGTCACCGCGCGGAAGCTGAACCTGCGCAGCAACCTGAAATTTTCATCCACGCAAGGCGGCCATTGCGGCGGTCCGGGCAGTTGGACCTTGCCGCGACCGTCCGGCGATAGCGCGCACGCATCGAAGCGCGCGAAAAAATGCTCGCTCAACGACGAGAAATGGTTCGTGCTGCTGCAGATGCGATGAGCCGCAGCCGGGCGTTTTGACGCGGTTCCACGCGGCGTCTCATGGCCGCTATGGACTTCGCACCGTGTTTTCGTAATAGTTCGCGCATCACGGCCGCGGGGCGCGACAGGGGCCTTAATTGTCACCAGCACGCCAATATGCAGCCGCCACCGTATCGCTGCTGGCTGCAACTCTCTTCTTCGTCGTTTCCCCGGCAGCGCCTGCACGGGCGGCGGGCGCGACCGACGCCTGTAAAGATGCAGCCGATATCGCCGTGCTCCCTTCCCCGATCACGCCGTGGACGGGCACCCCCCTCCGCGTGCTGTTTGTCGCCGAAAAGCCGCTGAAAGGCACACTTTCGCTGGTCGCGCCCGATGGACGCGTCGCCACCAAATCGAATGCCCGCCACGGCGGGCCGCCCTATTTCTGGTACGCCGAGGTCAAGGCGCCGGGCGCGGGAACTTGGCACGTCACGCTCACCCGCGACCGCGCGCCGGCCGGATGTGGCAGCATCTCGCGCACCGTGACCGTGCGCACAAACCGACCGCCGCCGCCGCGCGCGACGGCGGGAAGCGTCTGGCCCTTGCGCAATGCCTGGAACCACACGACGGAAAACCTGTATTCGGCATGGATCGAGAAGCTGTTCGACGCGCCGCTCGACCAGGAGCTGTCGTGGACGGCGCTAGACAAGGTGCTGCGCAATCGATCGCGCAACTTCCTATTCGATTATCTGGGCCTGCGCGAAGACCAGGCGGGGATCACCATACGGCCCGACTGCGCCGACTTTCCTTATTTCCTGCGTGCCTATTTCTCGTTCAAGCTGGGGCTGCCGTTCGGCTATACGAGCTGTTCGCGCGGCTTCGGCGGCAAGCCGCCGAAATGCTACAGATGGTCGAGCACCCAAGACGCGCGGAGCGCGCAGGGACGCGGGCTCGTCGCCGCCTTCGCTCATTATCTGCGCGTGATCGCCGACGGCGTGCAGAGCGGCAACGGCCGGACGCTAGCGACGGACAACAACACCGATCTTTATCCGGTGCCGCTGACGCGGGACGCCTTGCGTCCGGGGACCGTCTACGCCGACCCCTACGGGCACTTTCTGACGCTGGTGCGACGCGTGCCGCAGGTCGACGGCACGGCGGGCATCTTCCTTGCCGCCGACGCCGAGCCCGACGGAACGGTCACGCGCAAGCGTTTCTGGCGCGGCAACTTCCTGTTCGTGCACGATCCCAAGCTCGGCAGCCCCGGCTTCAAGCGCTTCCGGCCGATCGTGCGCACGCGGGACGGCCGCCTACGCCGGCTGACCAACCGCGAAATCGCCAAGGACCCGCAATACGCCGATTTCTCGCTGCAGCAGTCGAAGATCAGCGAGCAGGAATTCTACGACCGCATGGACGACGTGATGTCGCCAGCGCCACTCGATCCCGTGCGCGCGATGAAAGAGGCGGTCACCGCCCTCGAAGAGCAGGTGCAGACGCGCGTGGTCGCGGTCGAGAACGGGCGGAAATACCACGAGAATCACCCCGGCGAAGTGGGCATGCCGAACGGCGCCGCAATCTTCCAGACCACCGGCCCGTGGGAGGATTTCTCCACGCCGGCGCGCGATTTCCGTCTGTTGATCGCGATCGACGTGGTGCGCCACTTTCCCGACCGCGTGGCGCGGCGGGCCGACCGCTATACGATACCGAAGGGCGTGAGGATCACGCAGGTGAAGGCCGAGCTGCGGCGCGTGCTGGCGTCGCAGCTGGCCGCGCGCAAGTTTCAGTATACGCGCAGCGACGGCTCCAAATGGACGCTCACCCTCAAGGACGTGATCGACCGCTCGCCGCTCCTGGAGATGGGCTACAACCCGAACGACTGCGTCGAACTGCGCTGGGGCGCGCCGCCCGGCAGCGAGGAGGCGTCGACCTGCCGGCGGCACGCACCGCCCGCGCAGCGCGCAAAGATGGCGCGCTACCGCCCCTGGTTCCAGGAGCGGCATTGGCCGGCGCATTAGGGCGTGGCGCGGGGCCCCAAATTCGCTGCGCCTTCATAACGTTAACCCGACGCTAACCATAAACTGGGCAAATCTTGCCGGGTGAGGCGCGGCGGAGGAAGCCCGCGCCCTTTGGGTGGGACAAGCCGGTGCAAGATTTCTTCGACTTCGTGAAGTCGCTCGGCTCAGCGCGGCTGCCGGCCATGGGCGCGGTGACGCTAGCGCTGATCGGGTTCTTCGCGTTCCTTATGGTGCGCATGACGACGCCGCAGATGGTGCCGTTGTTCACCGACCTGTCGATGGACGACTCGGCCGCCATTCTGAAGGACCTCGACCGCCAGGGCGTCTCCTACCAGATCAAGGACGGCGGCGCCGTCATCATGGTCCCGCGCGAGAAGGTCGCCCGCCTGCGCATGCAGGAGGCCGAGAACGGCCTGCCCAAGGGCGGCGGCGTCGGCTACGAGATCTTCGACAAGTCGGACACGCTCGGCGCCACCTCCTTCGTCCAAAACATCAACAAGCTGCGCGCGCTCGAGGGCGAGCTCTCCCGCACCATTACGAGCCTCGACAGTGTGGAGGCCGTGCGCGTGCACCTGGTACTGCCCGACCGCCAGCTCTTCTCGCGCGAGAAGTCGCAGGCCTCCGCCTCCATCGTGCTCAAGGTCAGGGGCACGCTGGAGCCTTCGCAGGTGCGCACCATCCGACACCTGGTGGCGTCCGCCGTGCGCGGCCTGAAACCGGAGCGGATTTCGGTCATCGAGACCGGCAAGCTGCTGGCCGACGGCACCGGCGATCCCAATTCGCTGTCCGGCGCCAACGCCGACGAGCGCAAGATCGCCTACGAGAACCGCCTGCGCAAGCAGGTGGAGAACATCGTCACCTCGGTGGTCGGCCCCGGTCACGCGCGCGTGCAGATCAACGCCGATTTCGACGTCAACCGCATCACCCAGACCTCCGACAAGTACGACCCGGACAGCCGCGTGGTGCGCTCGAGCCAGACCCGCAAGGAGAAATCCTACAACGGTAACGGCAACGGCGGCGAGGTGTCGGTCGGCAACGAATTGCCCGCCGGCGCCAAGAACTCGGGCGCCGCCAATAGCAGCAGCGGCGGCAGCCACGACAGCAAAAGCGAGGAGATCGTCAACCACGAAATCTCGCACACAACCAAAACCGAGGTGATCGACGCCGGCCAGGTCAACCGGATTTCCGCCGCCGTGCTGGTGGACGGCACCTATGTGAAGAACAAGCAGGGCCAGATGGTCTACAAGCCGCGCTCGAAGCAGGAGATCGACCGCATCGCCGCGCTGGTGCGCTCGGCCATCGGCTTCGACGCCAAGCGCGGCGACCAGGTCGAGGTGGTCAACCTGCCCTTCGCGCAGACGCCGGCCATGCCCATCGCCCAGCCGTCCGGCTGGATGAGCTACCTGCACTTCACCAAGGACGACATCATGCGCACCGCCAATTTGGGGGTGATGGCGCTGCTCGGGCTGGTCGTGCTGTTCATGGTGGTGCGCCCGCTGGTCCGCCGCATCGTCACGCCCGATGGGCCGGCCGGCGCCGCGCTTGCCGGCCCTGCCGGGGTTGCCGGCGGCGGCGGCGACGGCAATGGCGGCAATGGCGCCAACGTCACCACCGCCGGCGGCCCCAACGTCTCCGCCGAGAAGAATCCGCACGAGGCGGTCTCCGTCATCCGCGCCTGGCTGCACGAGGACGCAGCTTAAGCCATGCCGTCGTCATTCGAAATGAGCCAGAAAGAACAGGACGCCAGCAAGGCGGTGCGCCAGGACATCGGCGGGTTGATGGCCGAGCTCGCCAGCAAGCCGCAGGTCAATCCGGGCCGCCGCAAGCTCACCGGCCCGGAACGCGCCGCCGTGCTCATGCTGGCGCTCGGCGAGCAATACGGCGGCAAGATCTTCGGCATGCTCGACGACGACGAGCTGCGCGAGATTTCCATCGTGATGTCGTCGCTCGGCACGATCGATTCGGAATCGGTGGAGCAGCTGCTGTTGGAATTCGTCGGCCGCATGTCGGCCTCTGGCGCGCTGCTCGGCAACTACGACGCCACCGAGCGCCTGCTGCAGCAGTACCTGCCGCCCGAGCGCGTGCACGGCATCATGGACGAGATCCGCGGGCCCGCCGGCCGCAACATGTGGGAAAAGCTCGCCAACGTGCAGGAAGAGGTGCTGGCGAACTATCTCAAGAACGAATACCCGCAGACGGTGGCGGTGGTGCTGTCCAAGCTGCGCCCCGAGCACGCCGCGCGCGTGCTGGCGATCTTGCCCGAGGAGCTCTCGCTCGACGTGATCAGCCGCATGCTCCGCATGGAGGCGGTGCAGAAGGACGTGATCGAGCGGGTCGAGCAGACGCTGCGCACCGAATTCATGTCCAACCTGTCGCAGACCCGGCGGCGCGACGCCCACGAGGTGATGGCGGAGATCTTCAACAATTTCGACCGCCAGACCGAGACGCGCTTCCTGACCGCGCTGGAGGAGGAAAACCGCGAGTCGGCCGAGCGCATCAAGGCGCTGATGTTCACCTTCGACGACCTGGTCAAGCTCGATGCCGCCTCCACCCAGACGCTGATGCGCAACATCGACAAGGACAAGCTGGCGATCGCCCTCAAGGGATCGAGCGAAACGGTGCGCCAGTTCTTCTTCTCCAACATGTCGACGCGCGCGGCCAAGATGCTGGTGGACGACATGCAGGCGCTGGGCCCGGTGCGCCTGCGCGACGTCGACGAGGCGCAGGCGCTCCTGGTCAACATCGCCAAGGACCTGGCGGCCAAGGGCGAAATCCTGATCTCCAAGGGCCGCGGCGACGAAGAGATGATCTACTGATGCTCGAGCGAAT
>JARRNI010000337.1:0-5513 GCA_037385125.1 Pseudolabrys sp. | reverse complement strand
GATTTCCGGCCCGGTGCACACCCAGTTCGGCTGGCACGTGATCAAGATTGAGGACAAGCGCATCAAGCCGCCGCCGACGTTCGACCAGGTCAAGGCGCAGATCAAGCAATACGTGGAGCGCAAGGCGCAGGCCGCGCTGGTGGAGAAGCTGCGCGGTCAAGCCAAGATCGAGAAGTTCTACAAGACCGCCGACGAGAGCAAGCAGGACCAGCCGGCCGCGGCAAGTACGCCGGCGAAGGCGGATACCCCCGCCAAGGACGCGCCGGCGAAGAAGTAGCCTCTTTGTCATTCCGGCCTCGCGCGCCAGCGCGAGAGCCGGAATCCATAACCCCGGTCTTGCGGTTTAGCCGAAAGCTTGGTGGATATGGATTCCGGGTTCGCGCCCTTCGGGCGCGCCCCGGAATGACAGGCTCATTATGTCCCCCTCCCTCTCCCCCCTCGCGCCCCAGCACGTCCCGGCCATGCCGGCCATCGCCGGCGTCAAGCTTGCGACGGCGGAGGCCGGCATCCGCTATGCCGGCCGCACCGACGTGCTGCTGGCGCTGTTCGACCCGGGCACCACGGTGGCCGGCGTGTTCACCCAGTCGAAATGCCCGTCGGCACCGGTCGAATGGTGCCGGGAGCATGTGAAGGGCGGCAGGGCGCGCGCGCTGGTGGTCAATTCCGGCAACGCCAATGCCTTCACGGGAAAGAGCGGGCGGGCGGCGACCAAGCTCACCGCCGATTTCGCCGCCAAGGCGGCCGGCTGCAAGGCAACCGAGATCTTCCTCGCCTCCACCGGCGTGATCGGCGAGCCGCTCGACGCCCGCAAGTTCGCCGGCATGATGGAGCGGCTGACTGAGACTGCCAGGCCGAGCGGCTTCCTCGCCGCCGCGCAAGCGATCATGACCACCGACACTTTCCCGAAAGTGGCGACCGCCACCGCGAAGCTCGGCGACGCCACGGTCGCGATCAACGGCATCGCCAAGGGCGCCGGCATGATCGCGCCCGACATGGCGACCATGCTGTCCTTCGTGTTCACCGATGCGGCCATTGCGGCGCCGGCGCTGCGGGTGCTCTTGAAAGAGGGCGTCGCCGACACGCTCAACGCGGTGACCATCGACGGTGACACCTCCACTTCCGACACGCTGATGATCTTCGCCACCGGCCAGGCGGCCGGCGCCCCGCGCATCGCTCGCACCGCCGACCCGCGCCTACGTCCCTTCAAAAAAGCGTTGCATGCGGTACTCGCTGACCTGTCGGAACAGATCGCGCGCGACGGCGAAGGGGCGCGCAAGCTGGTGGAGATCGTGGTGGAGGGCGCGGTGTCGGACAAGTCGGCGCGCCGCATCGCCATGTCGATCGCCAACTCGCCGCTGGTGAAGACCGCGATCGCTGGCGAGGACGCCAACTGGGGCCGCGTGGTAATGGCGGTGGGCAAGGCGGGCGAGCCGGCCGACCGCGATAAACTCTCGATCTGGTTCGGCGGCATCCGCGTGGCGCACAAGGGCGGGCGCGATCCGGCCTATGACGAGGCCGAAGCGAGCGCCGTGATGAAGGAGCCCAAGATCAGCCTGAAGGTGGCGCTGGGGCTGGGAAAAGGGCGCGACCGCGTGCTCACCTGCGACCTCACCAAGGAATACATCGCCATCAACGGCGACTATCGCTCGTAACGTTTCGTTACCCTCCCGGACGGTGCGCTTGTCTGTCGAATATTGGAGTCAAATCCTCTTGACCAGGGCGCCCTATCGTCGGGTTGTAAGGCCGTGAGCACGAAAACCGTTCTTGTCGCCGCCTGCGCGCTTGTCGATGCCGACGGCCGCGTGCTCATCGCACAGCGGCCGGAAGGCAAGCCGATGGCGGGCCTGTGGGAGTTTCCCGGCGGCAAGGTGGAGCCCGGCGAGCGGCCGGAGGAAACGCTGATCAGGGAGCTCAGGGAGGAGCTCGGTATCGTCGTCAGTGAGCCGTGTCTCGCGCCGCTCACTTTCGCCAGCCATGTCTATCCGGACTTTCACCTGCTCATGCCGCTCTATGTCTGCCGGCGCTGGAAGGGGATGGTACAAGCTACGGAAGGCCAGCGGCTCGCCTGGGTGAGGCCGAACAAGCTGCGGGACTATGAGATGCCGCCGGCCGACGTGCCGCTGGTGCCTCACCTGATGACGCTGCTCTAGTCCACGGGAGGCAAGGCCGATGCGCTGCGACCCGAGAGCGACCGTCCGCCGGTTGTTGCGCGCGCGAGGGCGCCACCGCCGTCGAATACACCATCATCGCGGTGGTGGCACGCTCGGCGGCAAGGTCGCCGCTTTGTGGATCTCGGTGGCGGAGATTTTCACCTAACCCAGCCTTCCCGTCCCGGTGTAGACTCTCCGGCAAGGCCCGTCAGCGGCCGCCGACCGGAGGAGACCGCCATGGACAGCTTCTTCGCCCGCCAGCTCGCCGTCTATGCCAGCTACCATCGCGACGAGCGCAACCGCGCCACGCATTTCGTCGGCATTCCGGCCATCGTGTTCTCCATCCTGGTGCCGCTGGCGCTCGCGCGCGCCGACAACGGCATTTCCGCCGCCATGCTGGTCGCCGTGCTGGCGGTGATCGGCTGGGTCGCGCTTGACCGCGTCATCGGCATCGCCATGGCGGTGGTCATGCTGGCGATGCTGATCGTGGCGGAATGGATCGCGCGCACTTACGGCAGCGCCACGGCCTGGATCGTGTTCGCGGTGTTCTTCGTCGGCGGCTGGATCTTCCAGCTGGTCGGCCACATGTGGGAAGGCCGCCGCCCGGCGCTCGCCGACAATCTGTTCCAGGCCTTCATCGGGCCGATGTTCATCATGGCCGAGGTGTTGATCGCGCTCGGGCTGAAGCCGGAACTGAAGCAGGCGATCGAGCACGCGCCGCGCGCGGGGTGAACTAACGGCCGGTCTTGTCGCCGGCCGACTCCTCCTTCGTCCCCAAGGCGTCGGCGAGGCGCTGCCGGGCCGAGCCGGGCCTGAGCGGCTGCTGCTGGCTTTCGTGCGGCGCCCAGCCGGACAGCCAGACGATCTCGAAGGTGGCGCGCAGGCGGCCGTCGGCGCCGGCGAAGCGCTCGGCATAGATTTCCGTCATGCGCATCAGCGTCGCGCGCCGCAGCGGCACGCGGCGGCGCTCGCGCAGCACGTTGGTGGCGCCCATGCGGCGCAGGTCGCCCATCAGCGCGAAGGCATTGTCGTAGCGCACGGCGAGGCGGTCGCTGTCGACCACCGGCAGCGCGAAGCCGGCGCGCTGCAACAGCGCGCCCAGCTCGCGCAGATCGGCGAAAGGCGCAACGCGCGGGGAGACGCCGCCTTCGATCTCGCTCTCGGCCTGCGCGAAGGCCTGGCGCAATTCGGTGAGCGTTTCGCCGCCGATGAGCGCTGCCAGCAGCAGGCCGTCGGCTTTCAGCGCGCGGCGGATCTGGATGAGCGCGCCGGGCAGATCATTGACGAATTGCAACGACAGCGCGGAGACGACGAGATCAAGCGAGGCGTCGGCGAAGGGCAGCGCTTCCTCGTCGGCGACGACGGCAAGCGTTGCGCCGTCGGCGTCGGGCACCGCGCGCGCGAGGGCGCCTATCTTACCGCTTTCGTTCAGCACGCGGGCGAGCGCGTCGGTGGGCGTGCCGAGATCGACGGCGCGGCCGAATGAGCGCAGCACGGCGGACAGCCGCTCGCCAAATTCCTGCGCAACGCGGTCGATCAGGAAGGTCTCAAGTCCCAACGCCCGCGCACGCCGGCGGCGTGCGCGCAGAATCTGGCGGTCGAAGATGGTCGGACCTTGCGACATGACACTCCGTGTCATGCCCCGCAAAGGCGGGGCATCCAGTATTCGGTGCACATCATGTGGGTACTGGATCGCCCGCTTCCGCGGGCGATGACACCCGTTATTTGTGGTAAATTCCGTGCCATGAGAGAGCCTAGCACCGTTCCCGAGGCTGCTGCGCCCCCTCCCCTTGCGCGCCTGCGCGGCGGGATGCGCGCCCTCATGCGCCAGGCCATCGATGTGGCGCTGCCGCCGCTTTGCCCTTCCTGCCGCGCGCCGCTGGGCGAAGGCACGGGGCTGGGCGCCGAGTGCTGGGCGAAGCTCGCCTTCATCGAGCCGCCGTTCTGCGCCCGGCTCGGCATTCCCTTCACCTACGATCCCGGGCCGGAGCTCCTGTCGATGGAGGCGATCGCCAGCCCGCCGGCCCTACGACCGCGCCCGCGCCGCAGTGCACTACGAGGAGGTGGCGCGCGCTGGTGGTGTCGTTCAAATACGGCGACCGGCTCGATCTGGCGCCCATGCTGGGGCGCTGGATGGCGCGCGCTGGCCGCGAGCTGACGCAAGGCGCCGACGCGCTACTGCCGGTGCCGCTGCATTGGCGACGGCTGTGGTCGCGCCGCTTCAACCAATCGGCGGCGCTGGCGGGCAGCGTCTCCCAAGTCTGCGGCGTGCCGGTGCTCTACGACACGCTCAAGCGCGTGCGCGCGACGCCGCAGCAAGTCGGGCTATCGAAACCGCAGCGCGCCGACAATGTGCAGGGCGCCTTCCGGGTGCCACCCGCGCGCAAGGCGGAGGTGGCAAGAAGGCGGCTCGTTCTGGTCGACGACGCGCTCACCTCCGGGGCGACCGTGGACGCGAGCGCCCGCGCCCTGCTGCGGGCGGGGGCTGCGCATGTGGATGTGCTGGTATTCGCCCGGGTTGTGGCGCCGGTGCGCAGCCCCATATAAAACTGATCCGGAAACAATTCGCTACGGCCACGTAAATGTCTGCGCCGCCTATCCAAATCTACACCACCCGCTGGTGCCCCTATTGCATCAGGGCCAAGGCCCTGCTGAAGCGCAAGGGCGCCGCCTTCACCGAGATCGACGTGGGGCGCCAGCGCGAGCGGCGCAGCGAGATGGTCGAGCGGGCGAAGGGGCGCTATACGGTGCCGCAGATCTTCATCGGAGCGGTGCATGTGGGCGGCTGCGACGACCTGCACGCGCTCGAACATGCCGGCAAGCTGGACGCACTGCTGGCGGGCGACGGAGCGGCGGCATGATTTTCGAAAAAGGCCGGTGATTGCCGATGGCTCAGCGCACCTTCAAAGCCGCGATGATCCAGATGCGCTCCGGCATAACGATGGGCGCCAACGTGGATTCCGCCGCGCGCATGATCGGCGAGGCAAAGAGCGCCGGCGCCGAATACGTGCTCACCCCGGAGATGACCAACATCCTGGCGGCTAAGCGCGAGCAGCTTTTCAATACCGTGGTGGAGGAAGAGTGCGATCCCTCGCTCGCCGCCTTCCGCGAGCTAGCCCGCAAGCTCGGCATCTATGTGCATGTCGGCTCGCTGGCGCTGCGGCTGACCCATGACCGCGCCGTCAACCGCGGCTTCGTGATCGATCCCAAGGGCGAGATCGCGGCACGCTACGACAAGATCCACATGTTCGACGTCGACCTCGATCGCGGTGAAAGCTACCGCGAGTCGAACAGCTACCGGCCGGGCGAGCTCGGCGTGCTGGCCGACCTGCCCTGGGGCCGGCTGGGCGTGACCATCTGCTA
>JARRNI010000336.1:0-5528 GCA_037385125.1 Pseudolabrys sp. | reverse complement strand
CTGGCATCGACAAGTCGACATGCATGGCGTACTTCCCCCCGACGGCTACCCCCCAAGCGCGCGCCTAGGTAGCACCTGTGGTTGAATATCGGGTTAACTTGGAACCTCGTTAACGACACGCTAACCATGGCCGCGGCCAACCGTCCTGCGAACAGCCTCGCATGAACGATTCCTCGTCTCAGACCCGCGATTTCAGCGTCGTGCGCGGCGGCGCCGAGGGCATCGAGGCCGACGCGCTGGCCGGCGCGGTGGTGGCGATCGGCAACTTCGACGGTGTGCACCGTGGCCACCGCGCGGTGATCGGCGCTGCGCGCGCGCGCGCCGACAAGCTCGGCCGCAAGGCCGCGGCCTTGACCTTCACGCCGCACCCGCGGCTTTTCTTTCGGCCGAAGGATCCGCTGTTTCAGCTTTCCAGCGTGGGCGACAAGCTTCGTCTGCTGGCGGCCACCGGGCTCGACGGCGCCATCATCATGCGCTTCGACGCCGCGCTGGCCGCCACCTCGGCGGAGCATTTCATCGGCCGTATCCTCGCCGGCGAACTTGGCATCGGCGGCGCGGCCATCGGCTTCGACTTTCATTTCGGCAAGAACCGCATGGGCTCGCCGGCCTATCTCGCCGAGCAGGGCGCTCGCCACGGCTTCGCCGTCGACGTGGTACCGCCGCTGGAGGACGAGGGCCGCCCGGTTTCCTCAGGCGCGGTGCGCAACGCGCTCAACCAGGGCCGGGTGGTGGAGGCGGCCGAGTTGTTGGGCGCGCCCTGGTTTGTCTCGGGCGAGGTCATCCACGGCGACAAGCGCGGGCGCGACCTCGGCTTTCCCACCGCCAATCTGCGGCTCGATCCGTCCTGCGGCCTCAAGCACGGCATCTACGCCGTGCGGGTCTCGCTCGGTGGCGAACGGCGCGACGGCGTGGCGAGCTTCGGCCGCCGCCCCATGTTCGACGACGGCGCGCCGCTCCTGGAGGTCCATCTTTTCGACTTCGACGGCGACCTCTACGGGCAGCGCATCGACGTCGCCTTCATCGGCTGGCTGCGCCACGAGCAGATGTTCGAAACGATCAAACATCTCGCGGACGCCATGCAGGCCGACGCCGCGCAGGCGCGCGGCGCGCTGGCCCGCGTCGGGGCGGCGTTTCCGGCGCTGGGGGAAGTCGGAGGCGGCTGAAAACACCCTTTTTGTGGCCTTTCCGCCGCCCGAGCTGCCTGCTAGTAAGCGCCCCATGTCCAGCCCCAAGCCCGACGCCAAACGCGACTATTCCGAGACGCTGTTCCTGCCGCAGACCGATTTTCCCATGCGGGCCGGCCTGCCGCGCAAGGAGCCCGAGATTCTTGAGCGTTGGGAGAAGGCCGGCCTCTACGACCGCCTGCGGCAGGCGGCGAAGGGCAGGGAGAAATTCATCCTGCACGACGGCCCGCCCTACGCCAACGGCCACATCCATATCGGCACTGCGCTCAACAAGATCCTCAAGGACGTGGTGACGCGCAGCCAGCAGATGCTCGGCTTCGACTCGAACTATGTGCCGGGCTGGGACTGCCACGGCCTGCCGATCGAGTGGAAGATAGAGGAGGAGAACTACCGCGCCAAGGGCAAGGCGAAACCGGACTTCTCCGACCCGGCAGCCATGATCGCCTTCCGCCAGGAATGCCGCGCCTATGCCGAGTACTGGCTCGGCGTGCAGCGCGAGGAGTTCAAGCGCCTCGGCGTCGAAGGCGACTGGGCGCACCCTTACACGACTATGAGCTTCCCGGCCGAGGCGCAGATTGCGCGCGAATTGATGAAGTTCGCGGCCAACGGTACGTTGTACCGTGGCTCCAAGCCCGTGATGTGGAGCGTGGTAGAGAAGACGGCGCTGGCGGAAGCGGAGGTAGAGTACGAGGACTACACGTCCGATACGGTGTGGGTGAAGTTCCCGGTCAAAAGTCCGGTTGCAGTTGGCGCAGATCCCAGCATTTCATTCGGCGGCACATTATTCCGCGATGTTTCGGTTATCATTTGGACCACGACACCCTGGACGCTACCGGGCAACCGAGCAATCAGCTTTTCTCCGAAAGTTGATTACGCTTTGTACGAAGTCTCGCGGGCTTCTTCCGACAATTGGGCTAAGGCAGGAGACAAATTTATTATCGCCGAGAAACTTGCTGACGATATATTTAGGCAAGCGCGGGTAGAGAAATTCAAGAAGCTTGGTGCCGTTGCACCCGACACGCTGAAGAGGATCATCTGCGCCCATCCGCTCGCCGGCAAAGGCTACGATTTCGATGTCCCCCTGCTTGAAGGCGAACACGTCACCGAGGATACCGGCACCGGCTTCGTGCACACCGCGCCCGGCCACGGCCGCGAGGACTTCGACGTCTGGATGGAGAACAAAGCGGTGCTGGAATCGCGCGGCATCAACACGTCCATCCCCTATACCGTCGACGAGGACGGTGCCTTTACCGACGCCGTGCCCGGCTTCACGGGCAAGCGCGTGCTCAACGACAAGGGCGAGAAGGGCGACGCCAACGAAGCGGTGATCAAGGCCTTGATCGACGCTGGCATGCTGATCGCGCGTGGGCGGCTCAAGCACCAGTATCCACATAGCTGGCGCTCGAAGAAGCCGATCATCTTCCGCAACACGCCGCAGTGGTTCATCGCCATGGACAAGGCGATCGACAGGCCCGGCGACACGCTGCGCGCGCGCGCTTTGCAGGCCATCAAAGTGACCCGCTGGGTGCCGGCGCAGGGCGAGAACCGCATCACCGGCATGATCGAGGGCCGCCCCGACTGGGTGATCTCGCGCCAGCGCGCCTGGGGCGTGCCGATCGCAGTTTTCGTCAAGCAGAAGCCGGACGGCGCAGTCGAGATCCTGCAGGACCCCGAAGTGGAGGTGCGCATCGTCGAGGCTTTCGAAGCCGAAGGCGCCGATGCCTGGTACGCCCTGGGCGCGGCCGAGCGCTTCCTGGGCAATCGCGCCGGCGAAGGCTGGCAGAAGGTCGACGACGTGCTCGACGTCTGGTTCGAGTCCGGCTCGACCCATTCTTTCGTGCTGGAGGACCCGGTCCATTTCCCCCAGCTCGCCGGCGTCAAGCGCAAGATGGATGGCGGCGAAGATACGGTGATGTATCTGGAGGGCTCCGACCAGCACCGCGGCTGGTTCCACTCCTCGCTGCTGGAATCCTGCGGCACGCGCGGGCGCGCACCCTACGACGTGGTGCTCACCCACGGCTTCGTGCTCGACGAGCACGGCCGCAAAATGTCGAAATCGCTCGGCAACCAGGTCTTCCCGCAGGACGTCATCAAGCAGTCGGGCGCCGACATCCTGCGCATGTGGGTCTGCGCCTCCGACTATGCCGACGACCTGCGCATCGGGCCGGAAATCCTCAAGACCACCGTCGATACCTATCGCAAGCTGCGCAACACCATTCGCTGGATGCTCGGCAATCTCGCGCATTTCCACGAGGACGAGCGGGTCAGGCACCACGAAGGCATGCCGGAACTGGAGCGGCTGATGCTGCACCGGCTGGCCGAGCTCGATGTCCTTGTGCGCAAGGCCTATGCCGATTTTGACTACAAGCGCATCTTCGCAGCCCTCAACGGCTTCATGACCTCGGACCTGTCGGCCTTCTATTTCGACATCCGCAAGGATGCGCTCTATTGTGATCCGGCGTCGTCGATGAAGCGCAAGGCCTGCTTGACGGTGCTCGATCATCTGTTTCGCTGCACGGTGACCTGGCTCGCGCCCATGCTGTGCTTTTCCGCGGAGGAAGCCTGGGCCTCGCGCCACGGCGCCGAGGCGGGCTCCCTGCATCTCGAACTGTTCCCGCAAGTGCTGGCGGCCTGGCGTGACGACAAGCTGGCCGAGAAATGGCGCAAGGTGCGCGCCGTGCGCCGCGCGATCACGGGCGCGCTGGAGATCGAGCGCGCGCAGAAGCGCATCGGCTCATCGCTGGAGGCGCATCCGATCGTGCACGTGTCAAACCTGGAACTGGCGGAAGCCGTGCTCGACGTCGACCTCGCCGAAATCTGCATCACCTCCGCCCTGACGCTGGTCGAGGACGAAGGTCCGGCCGATGCGTTCCGGCTGCCGGATGTCGCTGGCGTCGCGGTGGTGCCCAATCTCGCCGAGGGCCGCAAATGCGCGCGCTCGTGGAAGATCCTCGCCACCGTCGGCGGCGATCCGGAATTTCCCGATGTCTCGCCGCGCGATGCCCAGGCGCTGCGCGAATGGGAAGCCATGGGCAAGGCGGCCGAGTGAATGCACGCTAGTTATCTCTATGGCCCGTTCACGCGGCTGGGCCTCGTCACCGCCCTTATCGCCTGCGTCATCGATCAGGCGAGCAAGCTCTACCTTCTGTTCGTGTTCCAACTCGGCCAACGCGGGCCGGTGCGGCTCGGGCCGTTCTTCGACCTCGTGCTCACCCGCAATACCGGCATCAGCTACGGCCTATTCCAGACCCACAGCGCGCTCGGCCAGTGGCTGATGCTGGGAACCAAGGCGGTGGCGGTGGCCCTGCTGTGGGTGTGGCTAGCGCGTTCGCACAGCCGGCTGACCGCCCTGTCACTCGGCCTCATCATCGGCGGCGCCGTCGGCAACGCCATCGACCGGCTGGCCTATGGCTGGGTGGCCGATTTCGTGTTTTTTCACGTCAATACGGCCGGTTTTCGCTTCCAGTGGTATGTTTTTAACCTCGCCGATGTCGCCATCGTTGCCGGGGTTATCGGCCTGCTGTATGAGTCCCTGGTTGGGGGGCGCGCCGTAAAAGCGCCCTGATCCGCCGTGATAGTTCGGGGTGAGGACGGCGAAGCGCTCGAGTGGCGAGACTGAGAACATTACGAGACTGAGAACATTAAGAGACTGCGGATGACTTTGACGCGCCCGACCCGGCTGACGCAGACCTGCGCCGCGCTCGGCTTGGCGGTGGCCGTCGGGCTGCTAGTGGTGCCGCAGGCAGCCCGCGCCGGCGACGACAACAGCAGCAGCGAATTTTACAAAGCGACCTTCGGCCGCCTGCTGGAAGGCTTCGGCCTCAAGAGCGCCGACGACGACGCGGAAATCCACTACCGGGAGCGGGCGCCGCTGGTGATCCCGCCCTCCGACCGGTTGCCGCCGCCCGAGAAGGCCAAAGCGGTGCCCAATCCGGCCTGGCCGAAAGACCCGGACGTGACCCGCCGCAAGCGTATCGAGAAGATGCAAAAGCACCGCGACATCGAGGCGGAACGCATGCGCGAGGAAAACCCGCTGCCGCCCGACCAACTGGCGCCCGGCCCGCGTCCGCGCGGTGAGGTCAACCACGACAGCGGAGAACAGGGAGTGCTGGGCCGGATCCTGTCGCCCTCTGAACTCGGCTACAAAGGCGGTATGTTCAGCCACATGTTCAAAGGCAAGAACGACGACGTCGCCAAGTTCACCGGCGAACCGCCGCGCACAGAGCTCACCGAACCGCCGCCCGGCTACCAGACGCCATCACCCGATCAGCCCTATGGCACCGGAAAGGCGCCGGCTCCCAAGGCCGACAACAATTATATCACTCGGTCCGAGCCTGAACAGTG
>JARRNI010000335.1:0-8943 GCA_037385125.1 Pseudolabrys sp. | reverse complement strand
AAATCCGTCCGCAACTTGACTGCTGATGCCATGGCGCGAATCCTCCTCGCGCCAATGAATCATTAATCGCGTCACGCCGGAATCCCTGGAGAGTCAGAAAACAGAGCCGTTGGTATAAGAGCCATCTACCCGCACGACCTTCCGCGCCGGCCGCCGTGATAGCGGCGGGCGAGGCCGCGTGCGAGCAGCGCCGCCGAGACGTCGGGCGTCTGCGCGGTGTAAACCGAAGCATCAACGCGGCCACCATATTTGTCCTGCCCGACACGCGAAATGCCGACCTCGCCTTCGCCGAGGATCTGCGCCAGGCGATGGCGCGCGGCGCGTGCCTTGGTACGCTCGTCGGCGCAGCGCGCGTTTAATTCCGGCGCGTCGATGCCGCGCAGGCGGACCTTGGTGGTGATGTCCATGCCCGGCCATACATGCACGCGCGCAAGGAAAGTGTCGCCGTCGATTACCCGCAGCACCTCGGCCGGGTGACCGCCGCGCAGCGGCATCGCCGCAGCGGGCCTGGTAGCGACGAGGCGGGCGCCGCGATGTCGGAGCCGCCAGCGCGCGGGGCAAGCAAGGCGCCGGCGCTCAGCCCGGCGGCGAAGCAAGCCGCGGCCAGCACGAGCGCGCCGCCGTGGCGGGAAGCGGTGAAGGATTTCAGCGTAAGGAACATTATCCTAGAAGCAAGATCAGGAACAACAATTCAGATAATACTATTAATAGTAGTAAATATTATATTTCGCAACTTTATCACCCGGCAGCGGCTCCACGCAAAGCTGTGAATCGCAGGTGCTTTCCGGAACTTCTTCGCGACAGGGACACAATTACCGCGCAAGCAGCTTTCCGGTAAGGGCGCCCATCCCGGCCTCGCCGGCCTGTCCGACCGCGACCGCGCCCTGATGCGCCGGCTCACCGCCACCGCTCTGCGGCGGCTTGGCATCCTGCGCCACCTGCGGGGCGCCTATCTCGCCAAGGGCTGTCCGGCCGACGCGCCGCGCGTCGAGACCATCCTGCTGCTAGGCGCCGTGCAAATCCTGTGGCTGGACGTGCCCGACCACGCCGCGGTCGATCTCTCGGTGCGGCTGGCGCAGGCCGACCGGCACGCCGCGCGCTATGCCGGTCTGGTCAACGCGGTACTGCGCCGGGTAGCGCAGAACCGCGCCACACTGCCGGCCGACGATCCGTCGCGCGACACGCCAACCTGGCTGCTCGAACGCTGGAACGAGTCTTATGGTGCCGACTCTGCCCGCGCCATCGCCGCCGCCAACGGCCATGAGCCGGCGCTCGACCTCACCGTCAAGGAGGATGCCGCCGGCTGGGCCGAGCATCTGCGCGGGCGCGTTCTGCCGACCGGCACCGTGCGCACGCTGGCGCAAGGATCGATCGCGCTGCTGCCCGGCTTCCGCGAAGGCGCCTGGTGGGTGCAAGACGCTGCCGCCGCGCTGCCGACGCGGCTGTTCGGCGACATCGGCGGCTTGCGCGTCGCCGATCTGTGCGCGGCGCCCGGCGGCAAGACCGCGCAACTTTGCTTCGCCGGCGCCCAGGTCACCGCGGTCGACCGCTCGCCGGCGCGGCTCGCCCGCGTGGGCGAGAACCTTGCCCGCCTTTCGCTCAAAGCGGAAACCGTCATCGCCGACGTGCGACGCTCGCCGCCTTGCAGCCGCGCCTGATCGACCGCGCGGTGGAACTGACCCGGCCCGGCGGCATGCTGGTCTATTGCGTCTGCTCGCTCGAGCCGGAGGAAGGCGAGCGGCAGATCGAGGCCCTGCTGGCGCGCGATCCTCGCGTTGCTCGCCGGCCTATCACGGCCGACGAGTTCTTCGGCTGCGACGAGTTCGTCACGCCGACCGGCGACCTGCGCACGCTGCCGCTGCATCTGCCCGACCCAGACCCGTGCTGGGGCGGCGTGGACGGCTTCTACGCGGCCCGGCTCATACGCACTGCCTAGCGTTTCCAGACACGCAATCCACCGCCTAATCCTCGGACCTTAAAGGCATATTGGCCCTGCGGCAGCCCTTCCGCTATCGTGACGGCAGGCGCGTGAATCGGGCCGCGCCGCAGGGGACGGGCAGCTTCATGATGCGGGTTTCCGTCGCGGAACGGACTAGGCTCTCGCTGCTCATCGGGCGCCGCGGCTTCCGCAGCCTGCAAGCGCGCATCAACGCCCATCCGCTACTGCGCTGGCGCTTCGGCTCGGCCGCCACCGACCGGCTGGTGATCGCGCCGCAGGACCTGCGCACCGCTGACGCTACCCGCGCCGCCGAAATCTATGCCGGCCGCTTCGCCTTCGCCGGCAAGGTGGTGATTTGCGACCGCCGCTCGCCTTTCGAGATGACGCCGCCGAGCGACGAATGGGCGGTGATCCTGCTCTCCTTCGCCTGGCTGCGCCATCTGCGCGCGGCCGATTCCGCCATCACCCGCGCCAATGCCCGCTCGCTGATCGACGAATGGACCAACCTGCAGGGCTCATGGCATCCGCTCGGCTGGCGGCTCGACATCCTGTCGCGCCGCATCATCTGCTGGCTGAGCCAGTCGCCCTTCGTGCTGCAGGACGCCGACGCGCGCTTCTATCGCCGCTTCATCCGCAACCTATCGCGCCAGGTGCGCTACCTGCGCCGCTCGCTCAAGCAGACACGCGACGGTCTGCCGCGCTTGCAGGCCGTGATCGCGCTCAACTACGCCACGCTTTGTCTGCAGGGACAATCCAATCATTTGCGCGGCAATGCGCGCCGGCTGAGCGAGGAATTGCAGCGCCAGATCCTGCCCGATGGCGGCCACATCGGCCGCAATCCCGGCGTACTGATCGAATTGCTGGCCGACCTGTTGCCGCTACGCCAGTTGTTCTCGGCGCGCCACCTGCAACCGCCGGCCGCGCTCAATAACGCCATCGACCGCACGATGCCCATGCTACGCTTCTTCCGCCACGCCGACGGCAACTTCGCGCAATTCAACGGCATGGGGCCGACGCCGGTCGATCTGCTCGCCACCGTGCTGGCCTATGACGATGCGCGCGGCACGCCGGTCGCGAACGCGCCCCATTCCGGCTATCAGCGCATCGACGCCGGCCGGACCGCGCTGCTGATGGATACGGGCAAGCCGCCGCCGCTGGCGGTGAGTCAGGAGGCGCATGCCGGGTGCCTGTCGTTCGAACTGTCGTGGAAAGCGCATCGGCTGGTGGTCAATTGCGGCCTGCCGGCCGTCAACAAGGAGAACTGGCGGCAGGTGGCGCGCGCCACCGCGGCGCATTCCACCATCACCTTCAACGACCAGTCCTGCTGCCGCTTCTTCGCATCGAGCCTGCGCACGATGCTGGGCGGCATCCCCATCGTGAGCGGTCCGCGCAAGGTGACCGTGGAGCGCGACGAGCAGGAGGACGGGGTGCTCTTGCGCACCTCGCACGACGGCTATGCGGCCGATTTCGGCGTGATCCACAACCGTGCGGTTCGGCTGAGCGCCGACGGCCGCGCACTCGACGGCGAGGACAACTTCACGCCCGCCGATGACCGCGCCCTGCCGCTGAAAGCGGCCGACGAATACGCTATCCGCTTCCACCTGCATCCGGCGGTCAAGGCCAGCCGGCTGTCGGACGGCCACGGCGTCATCCTGCTGCTGCCGGACCATGACGTCTGGTCGTTCGCGACCTACGGCGAGACGGTGGAACTGGAGGAGAGCGTGTTCCTGGCCGGTCCCGACGGCCCGCGCCGCACCGTGCAGATGGTCATCTACGGCCATGCCCGCGAGCAGGCGAGCGTGCGCTGGATCCTGCGCCATACCCCTCCGGCCGCGCCCGGCGCCAGCCCGGACCGGAGGGAGGAGCCGGAATTGCCGCTGTAAGGTGGGTGCCCGAACGTGGCCTCTCGGCTGTCATTCCGGGACGCTGCGCAAGCGGCGGGCCCGGAATCCAGGGCCACGCACTCAATGCTTGCCGCTCCTGGATTCCGGGCTCGCTCGCCTTCGGCTCGCGCCCCGGAATGACGACATTGTGGATGCACCCCGCGAGTACCATTACGCCGCATACACTTTCGCCGCCTTCCTGTGCTAGCCGTTCCGCATGGCAAGCCAACCCCGTCGCATCACGCGCGCCCTGCTGTCGGTCTCCGACAAGGCGGGCCTGACCGATTTCGCCCGCGAGCTCGCGAGCTACGGCGTCGAGCTCGTGTCCACCGGCGGCACCGCCAAGGCGCTCAAGGACGCCGGACTGCCGGTGCTCGACGTTTCCGAATTGACCGGCTTTCCGGAGATGATGAACGGCCGGGTCAAGACGCTGCACCCGAAGGTGCACGGCGGCCTACTCGGCATCCGCGCCATCAAGGAGCACGCCGCCGCTATGCAGCAGCACGGCATCAAGCCGATCGATCTGCTGGTGGCGAACCTCTATCCGTTCGAGGCGACGGTGGCGAAGGGTGCCGCCTACGACGACTGCATCGAGAACATCGACATAGGCGGGCCGGCCATGATCCGCGCCGCCGCCAAGAACCACACCGACGTCACCGTGGTGGTGGAGGCGACCGACTACGACAAGGTGCTGGCGGAGCTGACCCAGCACTCAGGCATGACCACGCTCGAGCTGCGCCGGCAATTGGCAGCGAAAGCCTATGCGCGCACGGCGGCCTATGACGCTGCCATCTCCAACTGGTTCGCCGAGGAGCTGCGCGAGGAGGCGCCCGACTACCGCGCCTTCGGCGGCAAGCTGATCCAGGCGCTGCGCTACGGCGAAAACCCGCACCAGAGCGCTGCCTTCTACCGGGCGCCGAGCGAACGCTTCGGCGTCGCCAGCGCGCGGCAGCTGCAGGGCAAGGAGTTGTCGTATAACAACATCAACGACACCGACGCCGCCTATGAATGCGTCGCCGAATTCGACCCGCGCAAAGGGCCGGCCTGCGTCATCGTCAAGCACGCCAATCCGTGCGGCGTGGCGGAAGGTGCGAGCCTGCTCGACGCCTACAAAAAGGCGCTGGCCTGCGACCCGGTTTCGGCTTTCGGCGGCATCGTCGCGCTCAACCGCAAGCTCGACGCGGAAGCGGCCAAGGCCATCACCGAGATTTTCACCGAGGTGATCATCGCGCCGGAGGCGAACGAGGATGCCGTCGCGATCGTCGCCGCCAAGAAAAATCTGCGCCTCTTGGTGGCGGGCGGCCTGCCCGATCCGCGCGAGCATGGCCTGACGGTGCGATCGGTGGCCGGCGGCCTCTTGGTGCAGTCGCGCGACAACGCTGTGGTGGATGAGATGCAGCTCAAGACCGTCACCAAGCGCGCGCCCACCGAAAAGGAGCTCAACGACTTGGCGTTTGCCTTCCGCGTGGCCAAGCACGTCAAGTCGAACACCATCATCTATGCCAAGGACGGCGCCACCGTCGGCATCGGCGCGGGACAGATGAGCCGGGTCGATTCCGCACGCATCGCCGCACGCAAGGCGCAGGACGCCGCGCGCGAAATGAACCTCGCCGAACCGCTCACCAAGGGCTCGGTGGTAGCCTCCGACGCCTTCTTCCCATTCCCCGACGGCCTATTGGCTACGATCGAGGCCGGCGCTACCGCGGTGATCCAGCCGGGCGGCTCAATGCGCGACGCCGACGTGATCAAGGCAGCCGACGAGCACGACGTGGCGATGGTGTTTACGGGTACAAGGCACTTCAGGCATTAACGGCTGTCATCGTCCGCGAAAGCGGGCGATCCAGTACTCCCGGTATGCCAGTGATTGCTGGATGCCCCGCCTTCGCGGGGCATGACAGCGGAGTGTTGAGCGCTCGCGATGGCAAACTACTGCCGCGCCAAATCCCCCAACAGGCTCGCCGCCACGCTGAGCTTCGACAGCGTCAGCCCGGAGCCGGCGATCTCGTGGATCGCCGTGCGGATGCGCTCCACTTCCGCCTGCCTGGGCTTGACCCATTCCTCCACCGCGCCGGTGCCGGCCACCCCGTTTTCGACTATGGCGGCGGTGAGCCGCCGCTCGGCATCGCCGATCGAATCGAGCGCGCGGTCGAGGGCGAGGCGGTCGAAATAATCGGCCACCACGATGTCGGACACCGCGCCGCAAACCTTGTCGAGCTGGAAGAAGTCTTCGGTCGCGAAGTAAGTGGCGGCCACCTCGCCCACCGATTTCCCGGCGCGGTCGGCCACCAGCACGATGTCGGGCGCCGCCTTCAGCACGGACAGGCTGCCGATGCGGCGGGCGAGCGCGTCCGGCACACCGACATTCATCAGCTCGCCGATGCGCACCTCGCAGGCCGCGGTCGCCGGCTTGGGCAAGGCGGTGTCGAGCGAGGCCCCCAGCGCCCCGATGCCGTCACGATAATGCCCGATGATGGTCTCCAGCCCCTGCGTCAAGTCCACGTGGCGCAGGAACCAGACGATGCGGTCAAGCAGCAGGTCCTGCACCGCGACGTAGAGGCCGAGTTGCACGTCGCCCGCCACCCGATTGTCGAGCGCATCAACCTCTTCGTTCAATTCGACCAGACCGAAGCTGTTGCGGACCGCGGCAAAGGCGGCGGCAATGGCAGAGGCGGCAGACCCGGTCTGGTCGGCGATGCGCACGATGAGGGTGGCGCCGCCGCGGTTGATCATGGAATTGGTGAGCTGGGTCGCGATGATCTCGCGTCGCAGACGATGCGCCTGCAAGGCTTGCCCGAAGCGCTCGCCGATCTCCTCGGGGAAGTAGCGGGTGAGCTCGCGCCCCAGATATGGATCGTCGGGCACCGCGCAGTCGAGCAGCTCGGAATAGAGCGACAGCTTGGCATAGGCCAGCAGCACCGCCAGCTCCGGCCGGGTCAGCGGCTCGGCGCGCTTGCGCCGCTCACCCAGCGCCATTTCGTCGGGCAGGTATTCCACCGCGCGGTCGAGCTGGCCGCTTTGCTCCATGTTGACCTCGACGTCGGAGGTGTTGACGCCGGCGGAATTGTCGATGGCGTCGGTGTTCAGCCTGACGCCCTTGCGCGCCGCCTCGACGCGGCCGCACTGGGTCATGCCCAGATTGGCACCCTCGCCCACCACCTTGCAGCGCAGCTCGGCGCCGGTGACGCGGATGGCGTCGTTGGCGCGGTCGCCGGCATCGGCGTCGCCTTCCTGCGACGCGCGCACATAGGTGCCGATGCCGCCGAAGAACAATAGATCGACCGGCGCCTTCAGCACCGCCTTCATCAGCTCGGACGGCGTCACGCTCGCGCCCACGCCGAACAGCGCCTGCGCTTCCGGCAACAACGCGACCGATTTCGACGAACGCGAATAGACGCCGCCGCCCTTGGAGATCAGCGCCTTGTCGTAGTCCTTCCAGCTCGAGCGCGGCAGTTCGAACAGGCGCTTGCGCTCGGCGAAGCTCGTTTTCGGGTCGGGATCGGGATCGATGAAAATGTCGCGGTGGTCGAAGGCCGCCACCAGCTTGATGGTGTTCTCGCGCAGCACGCCGTTGCCGAACACGTCGCCCGACATGTCGCCGACGCCGACCGCGGTGAACGGCGTCTCGTGGATGTTGATGTCCATCTCGCGGAAATGGCGCTTCACCGATTCCCAGGCGCCGCGCGCGGTGATGCCCATGGCTTTGTGGTCGTAGCCGGCCGATCCTCCCGACGCAAAAGCGTCGCTCAGCCAGTAGTCATGCGCCACGGCGATCTCGTTGGCGATGTCGGAGAAGGTGGCGGTGCCCTTATCGGCGGCAACTACCAGATAGGGATCGTCGCCCTCGTGGCGCACTACGTTCGCCGGCGGAATGATGACGCCATCGGTGGCGATATTGTCGGTGATATCGAGCAGGCTGGAGATGAATAGCTTGTAGGTGGCGACGCCTTCGGCCTGCACCACGTCACGAGGCGCGCTCTTCGGCATCAGCTTGGGCACGAAGCCGCCCTTGGCGCCGACCGGCACGATCACCGCGTTCTTCACCTGCTGCGCCTTAACCAGGCCGAGGATTTCGGTGCGGAAGTCCTGCGGCCGGTCCGACCAGCGGATGCCGCCGCGCGCCACCTTGCCGAAGCGCAGGTGCACGCCTTCCACCCGCGGTGAATAAACGAAGATCTCGTAGAGCGGGTGCGGCAGCGGAACCCCGGTAAGCTTGCCGCTCCCGAACTTGATCGAGATGATCGGCTTGGGCTGTCCGGCCGCGTCGGTCTGGAAGTAGTTGGTGCGGATCGCCGCCTGCACCGCATTGACGAAATGGCGCAGGATGCGGTCCTCGTCCAGGCTTTCGACCTTCTGCAGCTCTTCCTCGATGCGCTCGGCCAGCGCCGCCTGTTCGTCGGCGCGCTTCACCTCGGCGTCGGCACTCGGATTGAAGCGCGAATGGAACAATTCGACGATGTCGGTAGCAACCGCGGCGTGCTTCGTCAGCGTCGCCCACATGTAATCCTGCGAGAACGGCACCCGGATCTGGCGCAGGAAGCGCGATAGCGCACGGATAAGCGCCACGTCGCGCCAGCCTAAGCGGCCGACGAGCGTCAGCGCGTTGTAGCCGTCGTTCTCCGCCTGCCCCCGCATCACCATCAGGAAGCCGGCTTCCAGCCTTGCCTTGTCACGGGCCAGGTCGATCTCGCCGCCGTCCTTGCACTCGAGCCGCATGTCGTGCAGCCACAGCCGGTGCTGGGTGCCCGCCGGCATAATGCGGTAGGTGCGCTCGTTCACCACCTGGAAGCCCATGTTCTCCAGCACCGGCACCCGCTCCGACAGCGGCAGCGGGCGCACGAAGCTCCACACCTTGAGCCCGACCGAACGGTGGTCGGTGTCCGGCCGCGGGTGGAAATCCACGCCGAGCGGCCGCTCCTCGCTGAGCGCCTCGATCGCGTGGATGTCGGCGGCGGCGCTTTGCGGCGAATAGACCGCATGGAAGCCGACCGAGAAGGCCTCGCGATAGCGGGCAAACAGCGCGCTCGCCTTGGCCGGCGGATACTCGCGCGCCAGCACCTCGGCGAGCTCATCGTTCCAGGTACGTACGATGGCTGCGACGTCCTGCTCGAGCTTGGTCTGATC
>JARRNI010000334.1:0-5944 GCA_037385125.1 Pseudolabrys sp. | reverse complement strand
TATTGCAGCTCCTCGCTCAGGTCGAACCGGGTGGTCGGGAGGATGGTGTCGCCGAAATTGACGTGCATGACGACGAGCATGCCGAAGATGCCCAGCGCGCTTACGACGGCGCCGAGGCCAAGCGTCCAGGCGAGGCTGCGGTGCTCACGCCAGACCAGCGCGAAGCCGAACGGCATCGAGATCAGGATCGAGACGATACGCAGATTGATTGTTCCGCTGTTCTCCGGCTACCGTAAAGTGCCTTGAGCCTTGCGCGAATCCATGATGAGTCTGGTCGATCACGGCGGCTACAAGGACCGCAGCGGCCAGATGATCTTCTCTTATGCGCACCCGCTGTTCTGGGCGCCCTACAGCCTCATCGGCGACGGCGGGACGTGAGGCTGCCGCACCGGCACGCGCCGATCAATCCTGCGCCAGCACGCCGCGCTCGGAAAGCGCCGTGGTCTTGAGCACTTCGGCGAGCGCTGCCACTTCCTTGTCGTCGAGCTTGGCATAGGGCGGATAGGGGTCGCCGACCGGCAATCCGATCAGCCGCATCGCCGCCTTCATGGTCGGCGTCAGTCCGCGATGCATCCAGCGCGAGGGAAACAGCGCGAACTGCAATTGCAGCTCAGCCGCCTTGGCATGATCGCCGGCGACATAGGCTTGCACCACCTTGTTGCCGATCTCGGCCGCCGGCGGCGGCATGGTGGCGCCGGAGCCGCCGAGCATCAGCGTCGCCAGCAGCATCTGCATGGTGGTGAAATAGCGCGCATGACCGGCATGGTCGATCTTCACGATCAGCCGCGACACGCGCGCGAGATCGCGCGAGCTTTCCTTGATGTATTGCACCTTGGGCAGTTGCGCCAGCGCGATGGTCGCCGGGATCGACACTTCCGCGCCCGGGCCGGGATTGAGATAAAGCACGATGGGCAGCGACACTTCCCGGCTGATCGCCTCGAAATAGGCGACGAGGTCGGCCTCGCTTGGCGGACCGCCGTGCGCGCGCAGCGGCGCCAGCACCTGCACCGCGGCGGCGCCCAGCTTTTCCGCGTAATTGGCGAGCTCGATGGCCGTCTTGAACGAGGGATGCGAGATGCCGACCATGACCGGCCGGCGGGTGTCGACCATGTCGATGGTGCGGCGGATCAGATCCTTGCGCTGGTCGAAGCCGAGATAAGTGTATTCCTGCGCCTCGACGCCGGCCACCACCACCATGGTGGCGTTGCAGTCAGTGACCACGTAGTCGATCTGCCGGCGCAGCGCGCCCATGTCGACCTGCAGCTCCGCCGTGAACGGCGTAAGCGGCGCCACCAGCAGGCCGGGTTGATGCGTTGTTCTCTGCGCCATGTGGTTTGTCCCCCGAATGGACGGCGGCATTGTGATGCGGGAAGGCTTCCCGGATCAAGCCCGCCGCGGCCAGCAGGGGTAGGCTTAATCCTGCGACATCAAGTGGTGTTCGATCCAGCCGAGGCCGAACAGAATGGCGAGTGTGAGACCGATACCCGATACCACGATTACCCAGGAGACCAGCGCGCAGGCGATCCCGAGCGCAGCGGTGATCCAGACGGTGGCCGCAGTGGTCAGCCCATGGACCGTGGCGGAATGGCGGTCGCGCAGCACCACGCCCGCGCCGATGAAGCCGATGCCGGTGAGCACGCCGGATAGGATGCCCTGCACCACGCGGGCGATAGCGTCCGCCGACGCCGCCGCAGGCAGGAAGTCGAGCGCCGCCAGCGCGGCGATCGCCGAGCCGAGCGCGACCAGCGCCAGCGTGCGCATGCCGAGCGGCTTGCCGCGCAATTCGCGATTGAAGCCGATGGCGATGCCGACCGCGGCGGCGGCGATCATGCGCAGAATCTGTTCGAGTTCGGCAATTTCCATGCGCGTCCTCGTCATTGACGGGCCATCTGAGTCAATGGCGAAGCAAGCGGCAAGGTTCCTCGGAAGTGAACGCGTCTCAGGCCGCGCTGTGCTTGCATCAGGACTCGCGCCAGCGCGCGATTTCGGCGAGCGCGGTGTCCGGCTTTTCCACCGTGACCGTGCCGCGGCCGCGATAGATGGCGCCCGCTTCGCCGTCGATCGACAGCCAGTCGCCTTCGTTGAGCGGGGCGCCGGCCAGTTTGACGCCGCCGCCGGCGGGGTCGACCTCCAGCGCGGCGCAGCCGACCACGCAGGGCTTGCCCATCTGGCGTGCCACCAGTGCGGCATGCGCGGTGCGCCCGCCGACCGCCGTCACGATCCCGGCCGCAGCGGCAAAGCCGGCAACGTCGGCAGTGCTGGTGTCGCGCCGCACCAATATTACCGACTTGCCGTCTTTCGCCATGCGCTCGGCGCTTGCCGAATCGAATGCGACGCGGCCGACCGCGATGCCGGCGGAGGCGGCGGTGCCGCGCGGTCGAACGGCCGGTGAGCCTGCTGCTCGGCGATGAAGCGTGCGATCCCGGCGGCGATGTCGCGCGCCAGTCCGGCCTGCCGCACCACAGTCGCCAATAGCGTGCTCTCGACCCGCTCGAGGTGGCGCACCAGATCGGCCTCGATGCGGTCACGCACCACGCGGATCCGAGCTGCCGGCCAGCAGCGCCTCCGCCGACACCCGCAGCACGGTCTTGAGGAAATCTACCGCGCCGGCGCGGCCGAGCGCCTGGTCGAGGCGGTCGCCGAAGCCGATGCGGGTCGGCACTGCGTTGTGTACGGCAGCGGCGACTAAGTCCGCCCCGCCCAGTTCGAGAAAACCGCGGTGGCCGAAGCGCGCACGCGCCGCCCAGTCGAGGATGTCGAGCGCGTCGCCCTTGCTCACCCAGTTGCGCAGCAGCTTGCGCGCCTTATTCCAGTCGATCAGGAAGACGAGCGAGGCGCCGATTGCTTTGAGGAAGCGCTCGCGTGCCTCGGCGTTGGCCGCGGGCAGGCGTCCGGTGACCAGATAGAACACACCGCCTTCGCTCAAGGCTTCCGCGCTCTTGCGGTCGAGCCCGCTCCAGGCGACCGGAAAATCGCGGAACAGCCTAGTGAAGAACTTGGCGCGTGCGCGGTGCACGTCGGTATAGGTAATGACCACGGCGTGCGGCTCGACCGCGATCACCACCACGTGGGCGTCGGTCTCGCTGATGTCGTTTTGGATGGTGAGGCGGCTGCCCGCGCGGGTCGCGGTGGTGGTGAGGCCCGGATGATCGAACTTGAGCCTGCGCGTCGATTCGACGCCGCGCATGAAGGCTTCTACCACCGGGGGGTCTTCCGCCGTAAGCCCGTAGACATGGGCGACGGCCAGCACTTCTTCCGCGTGCGCCGCCGACAGCCGGTTGAGGTCCTTGTGCAGGTCCATGACCAGCCGGTGCAGGCTGTCGCCGCCGGAGAGACCGGTGAGCCGCGCGATCTGCTTGAGCTCCTGCGTGTCCTCGGCCGGCGCATCGCCTTTGAACGCGGTTAGCCGCCCGGCGGCCGCTTCGCCAGGGCCGCCGTCGCTGGCTTTCACCGCCCGCACCATCGTGGCGACGTCATTGAGGATGGCTTCATTCAGCGCGCCGAGCCCGGGTGCGGTAACGCGCTCGCCGGCGACCAGACTGGCGCCGTCCACCAGCTTCTCCAGCGGCGCTGGATCGACACCGGCGCTGCGGCATTCCGCGCCGAGATCAAGTCGAGCGCCCTCCGGTTCGCGGGCATGGCGCGCTGCGGCCTGCAATACGCTCAGGCGGGCCTTGGCGCGGTCATTGGCGGCCAGGCCCTCGGCGATGAGGGCCGGCAGCAGGATGTCGGTCTGGCCGAGCTCGTCGATGATCTGAGACTTCATGCCGGGTCCCCCTTGGGAATTCGGCTCAATAACGCACGGCCGCATGACAGCCGTGTTGAGCCAGATCGTTCATCGGACCGCCACAAAACTGCGTCAGAGCGGCGTGCCGGCTCAGGCAGCTGCGATCGGCTCTTCTTCGGTTTCCGCTGCGACCGGCACCAGTGCCGGCTCGCCGGCCACCTGGGGCGCGAGAGGGGCGAGTTCCCGGTAAAGCACCGGCTGGGCATGGGCGTCGAGCGCACGATCGAGGCAGGCGAGCATGGCCTCGGCGCTCTGCTCCTTGAAGCTGAAGCCGGTCGCCGTGCCGGCGCGCAGCGCCCGCGCATCGGCGTCGCTTACCAGGTCGGTCAGGCCGCCGACGCGCGTGACGACGGGAATGGTGCCGTAGCGCATGGCGTATTGCGGGGCGAGCCCGCAGGGCTCGAAGCGCGAGGGATGCAGCAGGATGTCGCCCGCCGCATAGAGGCGGTGGGCGAGCGGCTCCTGGTAGCCGATCTTCACCGCCACGCGACCGGGATGAGCCTGCGCCAGGGCGGCGAAGCCGCACTCATAGGCCGGGTCGCCCTCGCCGATCAGGGCGAACTGCACGTCGCGCTCCATGAGCACCGGCAGCATCTCCAGCGCAGTATCGGCCATCTTCTGGTGGGTGAGGCGGCTTGCCCAGACGATAAGCGGCGTGTCGGGCGCCAGGTCGAGGCCGAGCTCGCGCTGCAATTCCGCTTTGCAGTTGTGCTTGCCGGCCATGGCGTGGGCGTTGAAGCGGGCCGGCAGGTGAGGATCGGTCGCCGGATTCCACACGGCGCAGTCGATGCCGTTGAGGATGCCGCTCAGGTCGCCGGCGCGCTCGTTGATAAGGCCGTGCAGGCCGCAGCCGAATTCGGGGGTGAGGATATCCCGCGCATAGGAGGGGCTCACGGTGTTGAAGCGGTCGGCGTAGCGGATGCCGGCCTTGAGGAAGGAGATGCGGCCGTAGAATTCGATGCCGTCCGGGCCGATCAGCTCCTCGGGTAGCTTGAGCTCGCCTAGCGCGCCGGCCGGAAAAAGGCCTTGGAAGGCGAGGTTATGGATGGTGAACAGGCTGGCCGGCCGCGCGCCTTCGCCGCGCTTGAGCAGCAGGGGGACGAGCCCGGTATGCCAGTCGTTGGCATGCACCACGTCGGCGCGGCAGTCGCCGCCGATTTCACCGGTCGCGATCCTGGCCGCGGCGCGCGCCAGCAGGGAGAAACGGTGGTGGTTGTCGTGCCAGTCCGCGCCGTCGGCGCTCTGGTAGAGGCCGCCGTCGCGCTTGAACAGCGCCGGGCAGTCGACCAGCCAGACGACCAAGCCGCTGTCCGGCATGCGGGCGCTGAGCAGGCGGGCCGAGGCGCCGTTGGCGGTGTATTTGGCCTCGACCTTGACGTCCTCTGCCATGTCGAGCGCTTCCGGATAGCCGGGCATTAGCAGGCGGACATAGACTCCGAGCGCGGCGAGCGCGACCGGCAGGGCCGCGCTTACGTCGGCCAGACCGCCGGTCTTGGCCAGCGGGTAGATTTCGGAAGAAACGAAGAGAAGTCGCATAGGATCTCTTGCGTGCCCCGAGGCGCGCTGGTGGAACTTGGGGCAGCCGGCCGGCCGCAGCATTGATTTGCGTCAACGGTGAGAATGCCGCACGACTGCTTCGTGACTATCCGTGCCGGCCGATGGTTCAGATGCCGGCCAGATCGCGCATGATCGAATAGAGCGCACCCTGCCCCTCGAATCCGATGCCGGGGCGGTCCGACAGGGTGAGGGCGCCGTTTTCCACGCGCCCGTCGTCGCGGCGAACCCGCCGAAATCGCCGAACACGCCGGGATAGCTCTCGGCTCCGCCCAGCCCTAAGCCGGCGGCGACGGCGAGCGACATCTGGTTGCCGAGGTGCGGGAAAAGTGCGCTGCGCAGCCAACCCTCGCGCTTGAGCATGTCCAGCGTGCGCGCGAACTGGACGATGCCGTAGGCCTGCGGCGGATCGATCTGGATCACGTCGCGGTCGGACCGCCAGCCGCCGAAGCGGACCAGGTGTTCCACGTCCTGGGTCGAGAATAGGTTCTCGCCCGCGGCGAGCGGCGGCTCGTAGACGGCGGCGAGATCGGACAGCAAGGCGAAGTCGAGCGGGTCGCAGGGCTCCTCGAACCAGCGCAGGTTGAAGGGCGCCAGCGCCTC
>JARRNI010000333.1:0-5576 GCA_037385125.1 Pseudolabrys sp. | reverse complement strand
GTCTCGCGCTCGCGGCGTCGGGGGCGTGGACAGCCGAGCACGCGCGCGCGCTCGAGCCGATGGTGGACGCTGTCACCCGCAAGAAGGCCGCGGTGCGCAGCGTCGCCGTCGACGTGGCGCGCATCGAGCGTATCGACAGCTACGGCGCCTGGCTTTTGGAACGCGCCCTGCGCGACTGGAGCAGTCAGGGCTGCGAAACTCGCATTGTCGGGCTGTCGGAAGACCACCGCGGCCTATTCGAGAAAATCCAGGCCGGCACCCACAAGCTAACGCCGGCGCCGCGCAAGCCGAACCCGATCGTCGCCACGCTGGAAAGCGTCGGGCGCACCATGACGCTGGTCGGCGCCGACATCACCCTGCTGGTGCAGATGCTGGGCGCGCTGATCGTCGCTTTCCTGCGCGTGTTGGTGCGGCCACACACCTTCCGCTTCACCTCCATGATCAACCATCTCGAGCGGGTGGGATGGAACGCGGTGCCGATCATCCTGTTGATGACGCTATTGATCGGCGCGATCCTCTCCCAGCAGGGCATTTTCCATTTCCGCACCTTCGGTGCCGACATCTACGTAGTCGACATGATCGGCGTGCTGGTGATGCGCGAGATCGGCGTGGTGATCGTGTGCATCATGGTGGCCGGCCGCTCCGGCAGCGCCTATACCGCCGAGCTCGGTTCCATGAAGATGCGCGAGGAGATCGACGCGCTGCGCACCATGGGCTTCGACCCGATCGAGGTACTGGTGCTACCGCGCATCCTGGCGCTCGTCATCGCGGTGCCGATCCTGACCTTCCTCGGCTCGATGGCCGCGCTCTACGGCGGCGGGCTGGTGGCCTGGCTCTACGGTGGCATCAGCCCGACCATCTTTCTCTCCCGGCTGCACGACGCGGTGTCGATTCAGTCCTTCGAGGTCGGCATGATCAAGGCGCCGTTCATGGCCGTAGTCATCGGCCTGGTGGCCTGCGTGGAAGGACTGCAGGTGAAGGGCAGCGCGGAATCGCTCGGCACCAAGACCACCGACTCGGTGGTCAAATCCATCTTCCTGGTGATCGTGCTCGACGGCGCCTTCGCCATTTTCTTCGCCTCGATCGGAATCTAGCGCGTAATGACCCCCGGCCCGAACACCGAAGTCATCAAGGTGCGCGACCTGGTCGTGGACTTCGAGGCCCACCGCGTGCTCAACGGCGTCAATGTCGAACTCTACCGCGGCGAGGTTCTGGGCTTCGTCGGCGCATCCGGCGCCGGCAAGTCGACATTGGCGCGCACCGTCATCGGTCTGCTGCCCAAGCGCTCCGGCCGCATCGAGATACTCGGCGTCGACATCGACAAGGCGAACCACGAGCAGAGGCGAGCCATCGACCGGCGCTGGGGCATCTTGTTCCAGCAAGGCGCGCTGTTTTCCTCGCTCACCGTCGGCAAGAATATCGAGTTCCCGATCCGCGAATACCTGCGCCTGTCCAATCGGCTCACCACCGAAATGGCGATCGCCAAGCTGGAAATGGTGGGCCTGAGCCCGGACGTGTACCGCGAATATCCATCCGAGCTTTCTGGCGGCATGATCAAGCGCGCGGCGCTCGCCCGCGCGCTGGCGCTCGATCCCGAAATCCTGTTCCTCGACGAGCCCACTTCGGGCCTCGATCCGATCAGCGCCGGCGAGTTCGACGCGCTCATCTTGACGCTGCAGCAGACGCTCGGCATTTCCGTTCTCATGGTCACCCACGACCTTGACAGCCTGCATCGCGTCTGCGACCGCGTCGCCGTGCTCGGTGACGGCAAGATCATCGAGGCCGGCACCATGGACAAGATGCTGGCTTCCGAACATCCGTGGTTGATGTCGTATTTCCACGGCGACCGCGCGCACGCGGACTGGCACGTCAGAGTCAAGGGCTAGCGCATGATCCCGAAGAGTGGGAACCGGTTTTCGGATAAGATCATGCGCCACATAAACGCGGAGTTGTGACGATGGAGGACAGGGCGAAATTCGTGCTGGTCGGGGTGTTCACGTTCGCTGTCATCGCGGGCGCGTTCGGCTTCGTCTACTGGCTCCATCGCAGCGCCGGCGAGCAGGCGAGCGCGACCTACCGCGTCATCTTCGACGGCTCGGTGACGGGCCTACGCGTCGGCGCGCCGGTGCTGTTCAACGGCATCCGCGTCGGCGACGTGACCGGGCTGCAGCTCACAGACAATCCGGCGCAGGTCGCCGCCATGCTGGAAGTCGGTAAGAACACGCCGATCCGCTCCGACACCCGCGTGACGCTGGAATTCAGCGGCCTCACCGGCATCGCCTCGGTCTCGCTGAAAGGCGTGCTCGCCGATTCGCCGCCGCTGAAGACCAAGCCCGGCCAGGTTCCGACCCTTAAAGCGGAATCGAATGCAGGGCAGGACCTATCGTCGGCCGTACGCGAGACGCTGGGGCGCGCCGACGCGGTCATCGCCGCCAACCAGGAGGCGCTGCACAAGGCGATCAAGAACATCGAGACCTTCACCGACGCGCTGGCGCGCAACAGCGACAAGATCGACAGCATCGTCGCACACACCGACGGCGTGGTGTCCAGCGCCAACGACCTGATGACCAACGCCAACGGCTTGGTCAGCACAAGCAAGGACACCATGGAGTCGGTCAAGAAGCTGTCCGACAATCTCGACAAGCGCACCGCCACCATGACAGTCGGCGTCAACAAGCTGACGGCGTCAGCTACCAAGCAGATCAATATTGTCGGCGCCGACGCCCACCGCGCCATCAACAATATCGACCGGGCGGTGACGGATCTGGCCAAGCACCCCTCGCGCATCTTGTTCGGCGGGCAGTAGCGGCGGCGGCGCAGCTTAGACCGCCGCTATGTCGGCGAGCCTGAGCTGGGGGCGCTGCTCGCCCTGCCAGCGGTCCACCACCAAACAGCCCACCGCATGGACGGGCCGGCCGCGGCTGTCGAGAATGGCCTTGCCGAGCGGCGTGCCCATGACGCGAAAGGCAATCGCGTTGACGAATTTGCCGTCGCCCGATTTCAGCCGCAGCCGGATATGGCTCTCGCCCACCGGATCGGCATAGGCGATGGTATGTGTCGGCAGCGCCAGCATGGGCTCGGGATTGCCGGCGCCATAGGGCCCGGCGCGCGCCAGAAGCTCGGCCAGTGCCAGGTTGAAGCCGCCGGCGCTCACCGCGCCGTCGATCCTGAGCGCGCGCTCGCGCCGCGCCGTCTCCACCGCCGAGGCGAGATTATCCTCGAGAAAGGCCCGGAACGGCGCCAGCGCCGCTTGGCGCAGTGTGACGCCGGCCGCCATGGCGTGGCCGCCGCCTTTCACCAGCAGCCCCTCGCGCACCGCCGCCCGCACGGCGCGGCCGAGATCGACCCCGGCAATCGAGCGGCCCGAGCCGGTGCCCTCGTCGCCCGGCCCCAAGGCAATGGCGAAAGCCGGGCGGCCGTAACGTTCCTTCAGCCGCGCCGCCACCAGCCCGACCACGCCGGCGTGCCAGCCCTGCTGCGCGGTCACCACCACCGCGCCCTTTTCCTCCAGGCCGAGCGCGGCGAGCGCCTCGGCTTCCGCTTCCCGCACGGTCGCCTGCTCGATGGCGCGGCGGTCGTGGTTGAGCCTGTCGAGCTCGGCGGCGATGCGGGCGGCCTCGCTCGGGTCCTCCTCCAGCAAGAGCCGCACGCCGAGATCGGCGCGCCCGATGCGCCCGCCCGCATTGATACGGGGCCCGAGCAGGAAGCCGAGATGCCAGGGCTCCGGCGGGCCGGACAGGCGCGCCACGTCCATCAGCGCGGTCTGGCCCACGTGCTCGCGGCGCCTGAGCGCGATCAGCCCCTTGGCGACGAAGGCGCGATTGAGGCCGGTCAGCGGCACCACGTCGGCCACGGTGCCGAGCGCGACCAGATGCAGCAGCGACAACAGGTCGGGCGCCGGCCGCGTCCCACTCCAGAAATCGCGTTGGCGCAAGGTCCGCGTTACCGCCACCAGCGTCAGGAACACAAGACCGACCGCCGCCAGATGGCCGAGGCCGGAAAGATCGTCGGCCCGGTTCGGATTGACGATGGCCGCTGCCTGAGGAAGCTCCTCGTCGGCCTGATGATGGTCGATCACCACCACGTCGAGCCCCAGCCTGCCCGCTTCCGCCAGCGGCCCGACGCTGGTGGTGCCGCAATCGACGGTGACCAGGAGCGTGGCGCCGCGCTCGGCCAGCGAGCGGATGGCCTCCACGTTCGGCCCATAACCTTCGAAGATGCGATCGGGGATATGCACCGCCGGGTCGAGCCCGCAGTGGCGCAAGTATCGGCACAGCAGCGCGGCGGCGGTGGCGCCGTCCACGTCGTAATCGCCGAAGATGGCGATGCTTTCTTCCTTCTTAATGGCATCGGCCAGCCGCAGCGCGGCCGCTTCCATGCCGGTCAGCACATGCGGATCGGGCATCAACCGGCGCATGCTGGGATCGAGAAAGGCCTCGACCGCGTCCAGCTCCACGCCGCGCCCGGCGAGCACCCGCGCCAGCAGTTCCGGCAGGCCGTGCCGCTGCGCGATGGTGAGCGCGCGCGCCTGCCCGCGCGCGTCCAGCCGGTCGCGCCAGGCCCGCCCACAGGCCGATTGCGCGACGCCGAGGAAAAAGCGTTCGTCGTCCTTATCTGCGTATGCTGCCAGGGCCGCCATGCTCTCAAACGCGCGTCGGCGCGCGCTTCCCGAATTGGCTGTCAGTAGAGTCGGGCAGTTTGGACGAAGCGAGGCGGCGGCGAAAGCCGCGCTTGTCCACAGGGGGCGGGCCTCAATCCAAGTAGAACTTCTCGAACTGCCGGTGCTCCGCCCTCACCCGCCGCACCGTGCCGGTCACTGAGCGCATCACCACCGTCTCGGTCTCGATCACCTGCTTGCCGAACTTGGCGCCGGTGAGCATGGGGCCGTCGGTGACGCCGGTGGCCGCGAACAGGCAATCGCCCTTCACCATGTCCTCAACCTCGTAGCGCTTCTTGAAGTCCTTGATGCCCATCTTGGCGGCGCGCTCGCGCCGTTCCTCGGTGTCGAGCACCAGCCGCGTCTGCATCTGCCCGCCGATGCAGCGCAATGCGGCGGCCGCCAGCACGCCTTCCGGCGCGCCGCCGATGCCGAGATAGATGTCGATGCCGGTCTTGGCCGGCTCGGCGCAATGGATCACGCCGGCCACGTCGCCGTCGGTGATCAATGTCACGGATGCCCCAGTTTTGCGGATCGCCGCGATCGTGTCGGCATGGCGTGGGCGGTCGAGCAGAATGGCGGTGATGCCTTCCGGCTTGACGCCCTTGGCCTCGGCGAGCGCGTGAATGTTCTCTTCCGGCGTCGCGTCGAGATCGACCACGCCTTTCGGATAGCCTGGGCCGATGGCGATCTTTTCCATGTAGACGTCGGCGGCGTGCAGCAGCGTGCCTTCGTCCGCCATGGCCAGCGTCGCGATCGAGCCCGGCATGTTCTTGGCGCACAGCGTGGTGCCTTCCAGGGGATCGACCGCGATGTCGACCTTGGGGCCCTGATGGGTGCCGACCTTCTCGCCGATATAGAGCATGGGCGCCTCGTCGAGCTCGCCCTCCCCGATCACCACCGTGCCGTCGATCGGCAG
>JARRNI010000332.1:0-5624 GCA_037385125.1 Pseudolabrys sp. | reverse complement strand
TCGGCCTGGGCGGACGTCGCCCGCCGCATCGCGCACGAGATCAAGAACCCGCTCACCCCCATCCAGCTCTCGGCCGAGCGGCTGCGCCGCAAATACCGCAAAGTCATCACCGACGATCCCGCCGTGTTCGAGCAGTGCACCGACACCATCGTGCGCCAGGTCGACGACATCCGGCGCATGGTCGACGAGTTCTCCAAGTTCGCCCGCATGCCCAAGCCGGTGATCGCCGAAGAGGACGTCGCCGACACCGTGCGCCAGGCCGTGTTCCTGATGCGCGTCGGCAATGCCGACATCGATATCGACGCCGAGATCGCGGAAGACCCCATGCCCGCCCGCTTCGACCGCCGGCTGATCTCGCAGGCGCTCACCAACCTGATCAAGAACGCCGGCGAGGCGATCGCCGCGGTGCCGCCGGACGAACTCGGCAAGGGCTCGATCCGCGTCTCCGCCGCGCGCGAGGGCGACGACATCGTCATCGACATCGTCGACAACGGCATCGGATTGCCGAAGGAAAAGCGCAGCCAGCTGCTCGAGCCCTATGTCACTACGCGCGAGAAGGGCACGGGACTCGGCCTTGCCATCGTCGGCCGCATCATCGAGGAACACGGCGGCCACATCGAATTACGCGATGCCGCCGACAAGAGCCCCGGCCAGCGCGGTGCCTGGATCCGTCTTCGCTTTTCCGCTTCCGGTGAATCCCACGACGGCAAGGCCGCGCCGCATAGCGCCGCGGACGCGCCGTCCCAACACGTGGTCTCCAACGAGTAACAGCCATGTCCGCCGATATACTGATCGTAGACGACGAGGCCGATATCCGCGAGCTGGTAGCCGGCATCCTGGAGGATGAGGGCTTCACCACGCGCACGGCGCGCAACAGCGAGGAGGCACTGGCAGCCATCGTGTCGCGCCGGCCGAGCTTGGTGTTCCTCGACATCTGGCTGCAGGGCTCAAAGCTCGACGGGCTGCAGCTGCTCGACGCGGTCAAGCAGGAGCATCCCGAGATGCCGGTCGTCATGATTTCCGGCCACGGCAATATCGAGACCGCGGTCGCCGCCATCAAGCGCGGCGCCTACGACTTCATCGAGAAGCCGTTCAAGGCCGACCGGCTGGTGCTGGTGGCAGAGCGCGCGCTCGAGACCTCGCGCCTCAAGCGCGAGGTCAAGCAGCTCAAGCAGCTCGCGCCCTTGCCCGCCACCCTGGTCGGCAAGTCGGTGGCGATCGCGCAGCTGCGCCACACCCTCGAGCGGGTGGCGCCGACCAATAGCCGCATCCTGATCGTCGGGCCCTCCGGCTCCGGCAAGGAGCTGGCCGCGCGCACCATCCATCAGTTGTCGGGCCGCGCTAAGGGCCCCTTCATCGTGATCAACGCTGCCGCCATCACGCCCGAGCGCACCGAAAGCGAGCTGTTCGGCGTCGACCAGTCGAACGGCTCGGAAGGCCGCAAGCCCGGCGCGCTGGAGGAGGCGCACGGCGGCACCCTGTTCATCGACGATATCTCCGACCTGCCGCGCGAGACCCAGAACAAGATTCTGCGCGTGCTGGTCGAGCAGACCTTCCAGCGCGTCGGCGGCACCAACAAGGTGTCGGTCGACGTGCGCATCGTCTCCTCCACCGCGCGCAACCTGGAAGCCATGATCGCGGAGGGCAAGTTCCGCGAGGACCTCTATCACCGGCTCTCGGTGGTGCCGATCCGGGTGCCGCCGCTGGCCGAGCGGCGCGAGGACATTCCGGGCCTGGTCGACTATTTCATGGACCAGATCTCGCAGGCCACGGGCCTGCCCAAGCGCCGCATCGGCGACGACGCCATGGCAGTGTTGCAGAGCCACGACTGGCCCGGCAATGTGCGCCAGCTGCGCAACAATATCGAGCGGCTGATGATCCTCGCCGGCGGCGACCCGGACGCCGTGCTCGACGCCTCCATGCTGCCGCCCGACGTCGGCTCCATGGTGCCGTCCATGCCCAACGGCAACGGCGGTGAGCAGCTCATGGGGCTGCCGCTGCGCGACGCCCGCGAGGTGTTCGAGCGCGAATATCTGGTGGCGCAGATCAGCCGCTTCGGCGGCAACATCTCGCGCACCGCCGAGTTCGTCGGCATGGAGCGCTCGGCGCTGCACCGCAAGCTGAAGGCGCTGGGGATCGGGTGACCAGGCGTTAGGTGTCAGAAATCGGGTGTTGCGCGTCGAATACTGGGTAGCGGATTCTTGTCACTTCCTATACTTGGTCCCCGATGCCCGAACCCTGAACCCTGATTACTGACCCCCGCCATGCGCATCGCCTATGTCAACGGCCGTTACCTACCGCGCGCGCAAGCCTGCGTGTCGGTGCAGGACCGCGGCTTCCAGTTCGCCGACGGCGTCTACGAGGTCTGCGAGGTGCGGGGAGGGCAACTCGTCGACGAGCACCCCCACATGGCGCGGCTCGACCGCTCGCTGAAGGAATTGCGCATGCCGCGCCCGATGAGCCAGGCCGCGCTCGCCGTTGTGCTGCGCGAGACCGTGTGGCGCAACCGCGTGCGCGACGGCATCGTCTATCTGCAGATCACGCGCGGCGCGGCCAGGCGCGAATTTTATTTTCCGCCCGCCGGCACCGGGCCCACCGTGGTGGTCACCGCGCGAAGCAACGACGTCGCGCGCCTCGATGCGCTCGCGCGCGCCGGCGTCGCGGTCGTCACCATGCGCGACATCCGCTGGAGACGGGTCGACATCAAGTCAGTCGCGCTCCTGCCCAACGTGCTGGCCAAGCAGGCCGCGCACGACGTCGGCGCGCGCGAGGCCTGGCTGGTGGACGAACAGGGCTTCGTGACCGAGGGCGCCTCGTCCAATGCCTGGATTGTCACGCGCACGGGCACGCTCGTCACTCATCCGCTTGGCCGCGATATACTGCCGGGCATCACCCGCTCGGTGGTGATCGACATGGTCGCGGCGCAAGGCCTCGCCTTCGAGGAGCGCGCGTTCACGGTCGAGGAAGCCTACGACGCGCGCGAGGCCTTCATCACCTCCGCCAGCCAGATCGTCATGCCGGTGACCCGCATAGATGGCCGCTCCCTTGGCGTCGGCAAGCCGGGCCCGGTCGCCACCGCCCTGCGCCGCGACTACCATCGATACGCGCAATCGGGCTGAGACCGGGGCCTTCGGGCGCGTCTGCAAAACTTTTATTTTGTAACAATCTCAATAGCATAGCTGGAATGCATCCGGCGCGGCTTGCGCCGGCGGGCGGCCTGCCATCTAATGGCAGGCTATCTGGTCCTTCACCGCCTTACCGTGGGGCAAAGCGGTGAATGCTGTTGCTTGCGCGGTGATCAGGGACAGCAAGGTCTCGCGCGAAGACGCGAGCAAGAAAACGGAAACACGGCCATGGCAGCCGATCGTGCGCAAAATCTTCAAGACACCTTTCTCAATCACGTTCGCAAGAGTAAAATCCCGCTCACCATATTCCTGATCAACGGGGTGAAACTGCAAGGCGTGGTGACCTGGTTCGATAATTTCTGTGTGCTGCTGCGGCGGGATGGGCATTCCCAACTCGTCTACAAGCACGCCATCTCGACCATCATGCCGGGCCACCCGATCCAGCTGTTCGAAGGCGGCGAAGAGCCGCCGGCGGCGGAGAAGGCTTGAGCCGCATGACAAATGCCAGGGGCTGACAGTGATGCAAGTTCACTGAGGTCTCTCGTTTGGAAGAACGCAAGCGCGACAGGCGTGCCGATCTCTTGAGCCCGTCCGGGACGGGCGCCGAGACCGGCCGCGCCATCGTCATCGAGCCGTGGCTGAAGCAGAGCGCCGGCCGGGGAGGGGCGCAGCGTGCGTCGGGCGACATGCGCACGCCGGAAGCGCGCCTGGAAGAGGCCGCCGGACTTGCTGCCGCCATCGACCTCACCGTGGTCGAGCACGGGCTGGTGACGCTTTCCGCCATCCGTCCCGCCAGCTATATCGGCAAGGGAAAGGTCGACGAGATTGCCGGACTGGTAAAAAGCCTGGACGTCTCCGTGGTGGTGATGGACTGCCCGGTCTCGCCGGTACAGCAGCGCAATCTGGAGAAGGCCTGGGGCGCCAAGGTCATCGACCGCACCGGGCTGATCCTGGAAATCTTCGGCCGGCGTGCGCGCACGCGCGAAGGCGCGCTGCAGGTGGAGCTCGCTCATCTCACTTATCAGAAGGGCCGGCTGGTGCGCTCATGGACCCATCTCGAGCGCCAGCGCGGCGGCTACGGTTTCCTCGGCGGCCCGGGCGAGACGCAGATCGAGGCCGATCGTCGCGCCATCGACGAGCGCATTGCGCGCATCGAGGCCGAGCTCGACAAGGTCAAGCGCACCCGCAAGCTGCACCGCGACAGCCGCAAGCGCGTGCCGTATCCGATCGTCGCCCTGGTGGGCTACACCAATGCCGGCAAGTCGACGCTGTTCAACCGCATGACGCAGGCAACCGTCTTGTCGGCCGACATGCTGTTCGCCACCCTTGATCCCACCTTGCGCGCCGTCGATCTGCCGCACGGCACCCGCGTCATCCTCTCCGATACCGTCGGCTTCATCTCCGACCTGCCGACCATGCTGGTGGCGGCCTTTCGCGCCACGCTGGAAGAGGTGATCGAGGCCGACGCAATTCTGCACGTGCGCGACGTCTCGCACGAGGATACCGCCGCGCAGTCGCAGGACGTGGAGAAGGTGCTGGGCGAGCTCGGCATAGAACCAAGCGATCCGCGCCTGATCGAGGTGTGGAACAAGATCGACCTGATGGATGCGGACGGCCGCGCGCGCCTTGCCAATCAGGCCGCGCGCCAGCCGGTCGCGCCCCAGCCGGTGCTGCTCTCGGCCGTGACGGGGGAGGGCATCGATGCGCTGTCCGCGGCCATCGAAACGCGCCTCGCCGAGCGCCGGCAGACGCTCGAAGTCGCGCTCGATCCGGCCGACGGCGCGGGGCTGAGCTGGCTCTACCGGCATTCCGAGGTGCTGGACAAGCACCTGCGCGACGACGGCCAGTTGGCCGTCACCGTGCGGGCCGAGCCCGACAAGGCCGCGCGCGTGCGGGCGAAGTTTGCGGTGTGACGCACGACGGGCCTTAAGTGGCGCCCATGCGCACGCGCGGAGATGCAGCGGCTTATCCCCGCTGTGGCCGCGCCGCCACGGCCGCGCAAACAATCGGACAAAAACTTATCCCCGGTCGCTTGGGCGGCCTTATCATTGTCCGCATCCCGCCTCGTTACCGAGGGGTGTCTGCAGCATCTTCAGACACGGGGCGGGGAGCGGTGGCCGGGGAATGACATTCCGCTGGAGATGCGGTGGGATGGCCCGGCGGTCCAAGCCGCATGCGTCCCGGCGCACCAGCCGTGCGCCGCCGGGCCCCGTGACGGCCCAAGGCCGGCAGCCCGTCACAGGCAAGGCCGGCCCTGGGTCCGGGCCCATAGCGGTGGATAGGCGGCCTCACAATCCCGACAGGGAGAGGAGGGTTGCCTGAAAGGGGAAGTCCACCGGGGGCCTTGCGGAGCAAACCTTCAAACACCGCGCGCGGGACGCCTTGGGACTGGCGGACTTGCGGCTTTGCTCGTCGGCGCTTTCACAGGCGCCGGCGGGAACCGGACTTCGACAAGCCTCGATGTCGCGAGGCGTCGAGGCCCGCGGGTCCGAGCATTTT